>JAUZOF010000155.1 GCA_030706585.1 Bacteroidota bacterium | reverse complement strand
GTCCGATTTTCACAAAGCAGGCTCAGACCGGATTTCCTCACATAATGCTACGACTTAAAGCATTAAGCTAAAAACGCAGCATGTATGTTAACCTATCGGAAGGTTAGCCCCAAAGCGTTTTCGCTTCAAGAAGCGGCTTTTAAAGCTTGAATAACCTTCGCCCGGTTTCCCGGGAAAGTTATGCTGTACAAAACACACCTTACAAAATGGTTATCTTACAAATGAGACATCACGTAAGGTGCGCCGTTTATTTATCTGTAAATGATCCTATGAACTGGAGCCGAATCTCATCGACGGTAAAGTCTTTAATTCCCTTGCTTTCAATATGATCGCGAATAAGAGCTAAAAGTTCGTCGTCAAAATAATCTTCTACTCTTTCGTCTTCCCTGGAGTAGAGATGGAAGTGACTGTCTGGTGTCAATTCATACCGGACAACCCCTCCTTCAGTCTCCAGCTTCCGAATTAATCTCTTTTCCACAAAAGCTTCAAGCGTATTGTAAACTGTACCTATGGATACATTCCGGTTTCTATTCCTGAATTCCTGCAGAATATCATCTGCACTGGGATGTGAAATGTGTTCCAGAATTGATAGTATCAAAACCCGCTGATTAGTTACTTTTAATCCTGCGTTTACTATCTTTTCCCTATAGGTATTAAGTTCATTCATGAACGCGCTTTAGATTAATTCTTAATTATAAAACAAGAGTGACTTAAAATAGTTTAGTCACGGGTCAATAATTAACTGTAAAGAATTGCGTCTTAACGTTACACAATAGAACGTTTATGCTGGCTCTAAGATAGTAAAAGATTTGCAAATCTGTTCTCTTTCTGCATATTTTTTATTTGACCACCTTAATAAACTTCAGTTCATTCGGTTTTATTTTTCTTGTACTGGGTGATGTATTGTCCGGATGAGCATCTCTTTCGAATATCTCTGAGTTGGCTAACAGAGGCACAGATTCGACCCTAACGTTAGTGGCATCGAGCCCCAGATTTTTCACATCTGAGAGCCCAATCTTACGAATACGGAAGTACATATTCATAATGAACTGCTGGAAATTCTCGAAATCGTAGTCTTTATTGGGCACCCGGTCAATCACAATGTAGCGGAAATCACTCAGCACATTATGAGCATTCAGCGAAGGATAATGGCTAACCATATCGACCTGCTGGTCTGCCATCAGATCACGAATGATTTTATGAAAATAGAGGTTTACCTTAGTTGGAACCTTAAATCCTAAACGGAGGTCTATGCGAATCAAAGTACCAGGAATCAGCGGATGAACTTCATATTCGGTGGTATGTGGATCATCTACGATATCCACGTGGAGTAACCAATAAACATCGGCACGTTTAGGTTGTTTTCGCAAAATAGAGTAAAGGATTTTATTCTCTATTTCAGTGGGATAGTTTGCATGAGTGATATAAACCAGGTTTGTAGCAAATTTAGGAATGGTCTGGTCCTTAGATATTGCTTCGATAACCGGCAGATAATCTGCTATTTTCACGAAAGTGATGAAACTGTTTTTGATGCGGCGACCTTTGTGCCAGATGTACATAATCAGCACAAAAACACCTGCAATCATTACCGAAATCCAACCGCCTTTACTGAATTTGGTCATATTGGCAGCCAGGAATGATAATTCTATAGTAAAGAAGGTAATTCCGATTAAAGCCTGAAGGTAAGGAGAAACGCGACTGCGCAGATAGAACATCAGCAGGATAGAGGTCATCAGCATCGCGATGGTGATCGAAAGGCCGTAGGCCGCTTCCATCCCCGATGATTCCCGGAAATACAAGACCACAAAGCAACAGCCGAGGTATAGAACTGTATTTATCAAAGGAATATACATCTGTCCTTTAATGGTCGTGGGGTATTGAATACGTACTTTGGGAAAGAAATTCAGTGAAATCGCTTCACTGATGATGGTGTACGAACCACTAATCAATGCCTGACTGGCTATAATAGCCGCTGCTGTAGCGATAAATACCCCCGGCATAACAAACCATTGAGGCATGGTAGCATAAAACGGATTTACATTTTCGGTAATCTGATTGGCATGTGTAATGACCCATGCTCCCTGGCCAAAATAGTTAAGCAAAAGACAGGATTTTACAAAAATCCAAGAGACCCGGATATTGGAAATACCACAGTGTCCCAGGTCGGAATAAAGCGCCTCGGCACCCGTGGTACACAGGAATACTGCGCCCAGCAGCACAAATCCGTTCGGATATTCAGCTAAAAGCTTTATGGCATAATAGGGATTGATGGCTTTCAATACCTCAGGAAAATAGATGATTTGTGAAATCCCCAATACGCCGAGCATGGAAAACCAGAAAAACATCATGGGTCCGAATGATTTCCCCAGGAAGTTGGTTCCGAATTGCTGGATAGCAAACAGAGCACTAAGTATAATCAGGACCACTGTAACCACAGGAATATCCGGGCTAAACAAACGAAGCCCCTCTATGGCAGAAGTAACGGTAATGGCCGGAGTGATGATTCCATCGGCCAGCAAAGCGCATCCACCAATTATCGCTATTAAATAAACCCAGCTCTTGCGCATTTTCAACAATGCAAAAAGAGACAAAATTCCTCCCTCGCCTTTGTTGTCTGCCCGAAGCGTGATGATGATGTACTTGACGGTGGTTTGCAGGGTCAGTGTCCAGAAAACACAGGAGATAGCACCTAATACGAAGGATTCGTTGATGACAGATGCGCCGTTTAGGATTGCGCGAATGGTGTACAACGGTGATGTACCGACATCTCCGTACACAATGCCCAGGGTTATGAGCAGACCGGCAAGCGTAACTTTAGAAGCGGTTCCGGCTGAAGGGTTATGGTTCATAATTTCAAATTAGCAAACGGCAAAGAGTTATTCTCAGTTAGCTTCACAGTTGATGAGAATTCTTGTCCGGATTTGCATTTTAGTTAGACATATCTCTCTTTTTCAGGGAAAAAAGTGCGCAAAGGTAGGAAATATTTTGGTACAAATAACGAAATCGCCTATGTAACACGGGATTATGATTGGAGACGCTGTATTTAAGGAGGTAATCAGGATTGTTAACCCGAAGAGACGCACTGCCGTGCGTCTCTTCGGGGAATTATATTTTGTGGAATAACAGCAAATTAGGCCATTCTGTGTTTGTAATCGTCATAGGTAAATTCGCGATGCACCTCCAAATCCCCGTTACTGTGAAGGATAGCCATTGCCGGGTGCGAAATACCGTTGAACATGGTGGTTTTTACCGTGGTGTAGTGAATCATATCTTCGAAAATGATGTGGTCACCTATTTTTAGCTCCTCGTCAAAAGACCAGCTACCAACGAAATCACCGCTCAAGCAGGAGTTACCGCCCATGCGATAGGTTGGTTTGCCTTCTACTTCATCTGTGGCGTTGCGAATAGCCGGTTTGTATGGCATCTCGAGACAATCAGGCATGTGGCAGGCAAATGAAACATCAAGAATGGCCGTCTTGATACCTTTGTTTTCCACGATATCAACAACGGTTGACAACAGAAATCCGGTCTGCCAAAGAAATGCGCTACCCGGTTCCAATATTAGATGAAGATTAGGATATTTCCCTTTAAATGAGCGCAACAAAAGAATCAGGTGCTCCACATTGTAGCCTTTGCGGGTCATCAGGTGGCCACCGCCCATATTCAACCATTTTACTTTAGGTAAAAGGTGACCAAATTTCTCCTCCACTTTCAACAGTGTTTTTTCCAAATCAAATGAGTTGGATTCACAAAGTGTATGGAAATGCAGCCCTTCGATACCATCTGGCAGCTCTTTGCCGATTTGGTCTGCTACAACTCCCAGACGCGAACCCGGTGCACAGGGATTGTAAAGGTCTGTATCTACCGATGAATATTCGGGATTGACACGGATTCCGCAAGATACTTTTCCTTTTGCCTGAGGATAAAAATGCTCAAACTGGCTCAGTGAATTGAAGGTGATGTGCGAACTGTATTTCAGGAAAGTAGGGAAGTTCTCATCCGTATAGGCCGGAGAGAAAGTGTGCGCCGGAGTCTTCATCTCCTCAAATGCCAGTTGAGCCTCAAATACCGAGCTAGCGGTAGAATAAGGTATATATTCGCGGATAATCGGAAACGCCTTCCAGTTCGCGAAAGCTTTGAAAGCAAGGATAATATCTACGCCAGCCTGGTCTTTTACTCGCTTAATAAGCGCCAGGTTACAGCGCAGCAGGTCTTCTTCGAGCACGTAGCAGGGAGAAGGGATTTTATTGATATCAATCATACTTTGTGACCCCACCCCGGCCCTCCCCCAAGGGGAGGGAGTGAGATTGTGGGGATTTGCTTTTTAGTGGTTATAATTTTGTATCGGAGTAGCCTCCCCTCCTTGGGAGGGGCTGGGGGAGGTCATAATATCGTAAACTTCGCATATTTCAGCAGCAACACGCGGTCGCCCGAATGCTCGAAGCTGACAAAAATCTTCCGGTCATCCCCTGTACCTTCACATTTGGTGATTTTCCCGATTCCAAAGCGTTCATGCTGAATGGACTGGCCGGCAGCCACTTTATCCGCCGATTGGGTTTGGTACGGATTGTTCGGAATATCCGGTTGTCTCGTCGGTTGAGCTTTGGTGGCAAAGTTATTTTGTGCAGAGGGCGAAGCCGTTGGTCTTTCCGACATGCTTCGTCCTGAAAAATTATTCCGGTTAAAGTTGGCCGCCCGTTCCCGCACAGCATCTGCCATTCGGTTGTCTGTTGGCAAATCGAGGTATTCGGCATCAATGTCTTTGAGAAAACGGCTGGGCGAAGTCATCTGCGATTGACCGTTACGGAAACGGGATTTGGCAAATGACAGCGTACAGTTTTCTCCCGCACGGGTAATGGCCACATAGAAAAGGCGACGTTCTTCTTCCAGGCTCTTTTCGCTTTCTTTGGCAAACATGCTGGGGAAAAGATCTTCTTCCATACCCACTACAAAGACATTTTTGAATTCCAGCCCCTTAGCCGCGTGAATGGTCATCATGGTTACGCGCTCCTGTTCAGCCTCTTTATCCGTATCCTGGTCAGTAGCGAGTGAAATCTCGGAAAGGAAATCGACCAATCCGGCCTGTTCGATACCTTCTTCCTGTTTGTTGAGGCAGAATTCCTGAATACCGTTCAGGAGTTCCTGGATATTCTCCTGCTTGCTGAGGCTTTCCGGTGTACGGTCGGCGTACATTTCGGTGAGTAGACCGGTCTTTTTGATGACCGAATCAGCCAGATCGAAGGCGGAAACCTCCTCCATATCATTGACAAAGCCCTGTATAAGTTCGCGGAAAAGTTGCAGTTTACGGGCGGTTCCGCTATTCACATTCAGGCCAAATGCCAACGGGTCATTGAGCACCGTCCACATACTGACACTTTGGGAGATGGCTGCTGATTTCAGTTTGGTTAAAGTCGTATCACCTATTCCACGTGCCGGACGGTTGATGATACGTTTGAGCGCCTCTTCGTCGTTCGGATTGACAATCATGCGAAAATAGGCAATGACATCCTTAATTTCCTGACGTTGATAAAAGGAGAGCCCACCGTAAATCCGGTATGGAATATTTCGTTTGCGAAGCGCTTCTTCCAGAATACGCGATTGCGCATTGGTGCGGTACAGGATGGCAAACTGGCTGTAAGCATCATGTTTACGCATCCGCATTTCGAGCAATTTGCCTGCCACCATATATCCCTCTTCAAAATCAGAATAGGCGCTTATCACCTGAATCTTCTCTCCGCGCTCATTCTCCGAAAAAACATTCTTGCGGATTTGAGCCCGGTTTTTCTTAATCAGGCTGTTGGCGGCATCCACGATGGTCTGGGTGGAGCGGTAGTTTTGTTCCAGTTTGAAAATCTGGCAACCGGGGAAATTCTGTTTGAAATTCAGGATATTGTCAATGTTAGCTCCGCGGAAGGAGTAGATGCTTTGCGCATCGTCACCCACAGCACACACACGGCCATGACTGCCCGAAAGCTGTTTCACAATCAGGTGCTGGGCAAAGTTGGTATCCTGATACTCATCCACCAGAATGTATTGAAACTGTACCTGGTATTTCTCTAGAACATCGGGGAAATCGCGGAACAGGATATTGGTATAGAGTAGCAAATCGTCGAAATCCATCGCATCGGCCTTCTTGCAACGGATGGCATAGATGCGGTAAATGTCACGAATCTGCGGCATTTTCATTTTGAAATCATCTTCCACCAGGTCTCGATTGGCAGAATACATACCCGGAGTGATCAGGCAGTTTTTGGCATTGGAAATGCGTCCCTGTACTGTGGCAGGTTTATAGACTTTTTCGTCCAAACCCAGCTCTTTGACGATGTCTTTAATGAGACTCTTGGAATCCGCCGTATCGTATATGGTAAAATTAGAGGTAAAGCCGATGTACTCCGCTTCCCTGCGCAGGATGCGTGAAAAGATGGAGTGAAAAGTCCCCATCCATAGCCGAGCCGCCTCCCTGTGCCCGACTATTCGGGCAATACGCTCCTTCATCTCGCGGGCCGCCTTATTGGTAAAGGTCAGGGCGAGAATAGAATAAGCGGGATAGCCCGACTGGAGCAGGTAGGCTATTTTATAGGTAAGCACGCGCGTCTTGCCCGACCCTGCACCGGCAATGACCAGTGAGGCGGAGTCGTTGTGGAGCACGGCTTGCTGTTGACTTTCATTGAGTTCCTTGATAAAATCGACCACGGCAGTTTCTTTTTTGCAAAAGTAGTGATTTTATCAGAGATAGAAGCGATGATTCTGGGGGACCTCCTTTCTTATAAAAACGAGATGTGTAGTGACAGAAGAATCGACCGGCACATACCTGGAGAGGCTCTATCGCACATTTATTCAGCGACAACGCGTATTTTATTTGCATAATCGCTGCTATTTTAAGCGTTGCAGTTGCTATATACAGCGTTATCGCTGTTTTATTGCACTATATCGCTAATTTAAACAGCGCAATCGCTGTATTAGCCAGTGCTATCGCTGTATTTATAAGCGCTAATGCTGATATTTTCAGCGGCAACGTTGCTTTTTTACGCGAAAGTTCTTAATTTAGGTGTTCTATTCGTTCTACTTGGTAAAACGATGTTTCCAAAATATATTCACAAGCTGTCATTCACCATAAATAGACTTCAGATTATGGAAAAAATTAATCCAACCATCCTGGTTAGCCGGGAAATGCAAAAGAGATACATCACCGCCGCGGCGGTAGCCCGCAAGCTGAACCTCAACCCATCATCCGTGAAAACGATGCTCCACAGCGACACCATGCAAGTGCAACGACTGCTGGATATGTCGAACCTCTTGCAATACAACTTCTTCCGTGAAATAGCCGCCCTCCTCCATTTCACCGAACCGGTGATTGAAAAGGAAACGCCGGACGTTGACCCGACGATTGCCCTCAACGAACGCATTAAAGAGCTGGAAATAGAGGTGAAAATATTACGGCAGACGTTGAAAGAGGTGGTGGGAAAAGAATGAAGAGGAGATAATGAAGAAATCTTTTGTTTGGTGTAGTTTGCAAACCTCCGCCAGATTCATATTTACTCATTTGTTTCATAAAAACGAAGCCTGTTTTTAAGCGAAACAATTTCATCTTGCATCGAATCTATTCGCTGCAACAAATGAATAATGGTCTCAATCCCTTCCAGATTAATTCCCAATTCGTAATAGAAACGAACCATTTTCTCCAATTGCTGAAGCTGCTCTGCCTCAATAAACCAGGTTTCTTCAACAACGGTAATTTCTATCAATCCGGTTTGTTGCAATGAATTGATAAATGAAATTTCAATGTTGTAGTTGGAACAGAATTCCTCTATGGATATTAAATTTACCGTGTGCATGATTCTCATTTTAAAGATTAAGATTTGGACAATTCGGCAAATAATTCCTTTTGCTTATCTGTTAAATGGATTGGAATTTTAATGGCAAAGGTGACATACAGATCGCCAAATTGCCCCTCTTTTTTATATATCGGGAATCCTTTTTCTTTCAACCGGACTTCTGTGCCATTTTGTGTTTCCGGCTTTACTTTAAGTTTTACTTTCCCGTTCAACGTATCCATTGTAATCTCACCACCCAACACAGCAGTGTATAAATCCAGATCGACCGTAGTGTATAGATTATTTCCCAGGCGTTTAATTTTTGGATGATTGGCAATGACGAATGTAATATACAAATCTCCATTAGGTCCGCCATTTATCCCCGGCCCGCCATGCCCTGCGATTTTGATGGTTTGCCCATTTTCAATTCCCGCAGGGATCGTAATTCGGATGTTTTTTCCGTTTACTGTTAAGGTTTGCTTGTGGGTGCGATAAGCATCTGTGAGATTGAGGTGCAGCTCTGTCGTATAATCTTCTCCCCGGTATTTCACCTGTCTGCTTCTGCCAGCACCAGCTGCCCCACCAAACAAGGATTCAAAGAAATCTGAAAAATCACCTTCCGATTGCGCACCCGCATACCTTGCTCCCCTGAAATCCGCCGATTGTTGCTGGTACTGTCTGGCTTTTTCAAATTCTTCAGCATGCTGCCAATCCTTTCCGTACTGATCGTATTTCTTGCGTTTATCTGGATCGCTCAATACGGCATTCGCTTCATTGATCTGCTGAAAATTCATTTTAGCATCTTTGTCATTCGGATTTAAATCGGGGTGGTACTTTC
>JAUZOF010000154.1 GCA_030706585.1 Bacteroidota bacterium | reverse complement strand
TGTTTATATGTGATTAAAATTAATTTCCCAAGACAAATATCATTATTGATATGTCAATAACAACATCCAAGTCGATGAAGTCCTGAAAATAAGAGATAAAATACTGTCATTAAGAGATTAACAGTCTTATCCAGCACGTTCCAGCATTAGCATAATCATTGCCGCTGCACGCGCGTCGCTCAATGCGTCATGGTGATTAAGCGGAATATCCAGAAATTCAGCCACGGTATTTAGTCTATGATTAGGTAGGTTGGGGAGTTTCTTCTTTGCCAGTTTAACGGTACAGGCTGATTGCGGCAGACGGCAGGCAATATCGGCATATTCCAGACAACGCTTCAGTACATTCATGTCGAATCCTGCATTGTGAGCTACGATGGTATCTGCATTTTCAATATAAGAAGCGATTTTGTGCCAGATGTCTTCAAAGCGCGGGGCATTCATCACCTGTTGAGGCGTAATGCCATGTACCGCAATGTTGTATCTTGAAAACCAATCGGTATAAGGCTTGAGCAGGTATGATACTTCATGAATGATGCGACTGTTTTCCACAACAATCAGTCCGATGGAGCAGGCACTCGCGGGGTTGCCGTTAGCCGTTTCAAAGTCAATGGCTGTAAAGTTCATTTTCAAAGTACTATTTATATAGAACAAAGGAAGATATTTTCCGGCAAACAAAATAGCACTTTTTAGAAATTAGCTCCGTAAATGGTTACAAAATGAATATTCTATATTGATTTGATAGAAAAACAAAACCCTGTCATCACGACAGGGTTTGCTATCTAACCAATAAAACTAAAAACTCATATTATGTACAACTTATTTTTATCTTAGTAACGTGCGCCGACCACATCCCAGTCAATCTTGTCCCACAAAGCAGCGAGGTGGTCAGGGCGACGGTTTTGGTAATCGAGATAATAAGCGTGCTCCCATACGTCGAATGTCAGGATAGGAGTGAGGCCTTTAGTCATCGGGTTACCGGCATTACCTTCTTTTACGATTTCCAGTTTACCTTCTTTGTTTTTTACCAACCATGCCCAACCTGAACCGAACAGGGTAACACCGGCTTGTACAAACTCTTTCTTGAAATTGTCAAATGAGCCGAAAGCAGCGTCAATTGCAGCAGCCAAAGCACCTTTAGGTGCACCACCGCCATTTGGAGAGAAAGAGGTGAAATAGAATGTATGGTTCCATATCTGGGCTGCGTTATTGAAAATAGGACCATCTGATTCTTTAACAATGGTTTCCAGATCAGAATTTTCAAACTTAGTTCCCGGAACCAGATTGTTTAGGTTAGTTACGTAAGCCTGATGGTGTTTTCCGTAGTGGAACTCGATGGTTTTCTGACTGATAATCGGCTCTAATGCATTTGCGGCATAAGGTAGTTGTGGCAATTCAAATTTCATAACTGTTATTTTTTTGATTTTGATTAACGGGCTCATCAGTTATTCAGAACGAGCCTTTGTTTAGACTTTCTTTAAAACAAGGTCTCTACTATTGTGTTCAACGCAAACCGAATTTATTGAGATTTTTTCAGAAATTGAATTACCTTATTGATGGGTTTTTAGAAATTATTTTTCAGGTATTTGAAATTAATAAAACCTATAGCTTGTAAATTTCACGTTCTATAGAAAGTCGTTTCCTCTGTTTTTTGAGACTGAAGTTTAAGGTTGCGATGTGTAGATTGATAGTTATATTATTTTAATTCAGGACTCTATTTAGATATAGATAACCAACTAATATTTCTATGCTTTGTTTTGTAAATATGACAATGTTCCCCGGAAACAGATTACGCTATTAAACAGAACTTAATAGTGTAAGTGTTTTTTACCCGTTATGTCTCCTGCAATGCGCTATTCTCAATTATAGTAGTCCTCGTCGGAAATGCCTTGTGGGGCATACCCGGTATGTTTCTATCCTTACCGCTTCTGGCGATTGTGAAACTCATTTTTGACAATATGGAATCCCTAAAGCCCTGGGGCTTTTTATTAGGCGATTCCATGCCACCTCCACGGAAAAGTATTAATAATCAGATTGTTTTAAAAAATACAAAGGCACTGTGACGTTCTGAATGGGCAGAATTACCCAAAGACAATTCCCACGAAAATATGGATTGAAGGGTTATCCTCTGAAATTGCGGTAGACCGGAAAAATTGATTGGGTTCAAAAACGGCAAATTCAAATGTGGTTCAATAAAAAAATAATGCTTTGGGGGACTGCAATTTTTATAAATGAGTTTGTATTTGCACAACAAACTCCTGTCAAAAGTGATTCAACCCAGCTTTACAAAAATATTGAATCCTATTCCAGGCGAGGCAAGTTTACGCGCTTTCTGTACAAGTTGATTTTCAAACCGACAGAAATTATCTCCCCCAAAAAGAAAGTGAAAAATAGGCGCTATAAGAAGCTGATCCAAAAACCATACAACACCTTTGAAGGCAAAACGATCAGGCAGATCAATATTCAAACACTCGACCCGTTTGGTTATTCTATTGCTGATACGAGTATAAAACCGCAAACCATTCTCTCAAAAACCGGAAATATGATACACGTTAAAACACAACGCTTTACTATACGTAACCTGTTACTTGTTCGTGAAAATCAAACGTTTGATTCACTGCTTGTCAAAGAATCCGAACGATTAGTCCGCAGTAGAGGATATGTGACGGATGTTTCATTTTTCGTAAAAAAAGCGGATAATAGTTCCGATTCCGTTGATATATTTATTCGGGAACTAGACAAATGGAGCATTATCCCTGATCTTAAAGCATCTAATACACACTACTCTATTTCTTTAGGAGATAAAAATTTCTCCGGGTTAGGACATGAATTTCAAAATGGGTTTTCGAGGAGTATAACGAAAGGTGTAAACTCATTTCGGACAAATTATTACATCCCAAACATCCGGAACACATTCATCAGTACCGCATTGCATTATAGCTTCGATGGGAATGGAAATTTCAGAAGGAGTCTGGCGGTGGAGCGTCCCTTTTATTCCCCATTGGCAAAGTGGGCAGCCGGTGTATCATTTGCTTCTCAGCTCAAACAAGACTCGTTGAATGGATTTAGCTCCGATTATATTGATGATCCGGCTAAGTTGAAATTTAGCACACAGGATTATTGGGTGGGCAAAGCGATTCGGATTTTCAAAGGCAACACAGAGGAGGAACGTGTCACCAATTTGATTCTGGCGATGCGTTATTTTCGGCTTCGGTATGCTGAGAAACCATCTGAAATTCAGGATCCACTACGTATCTTTTCCAATGAAGATTTTTACTTAGCTGCAATAGGAATCTCGACCCGGAAATATGTACAGGATCGGTATATTTTTAATTTCGGGATTATCGAGGAAGTGCCGATTGGAAAAGTTTACGGATTGACCGGTGGCTATCAGGTAAGAGGAAATTCGTCCCGTCAGTATTTCGGAGTGCGTTTTTCTTTTGGCAACTATAATGAATGGGGATACCTGAGTTCCAATGTCGAATACGGAACGTTCTTTAAAGCATCGCACACCGAACAAGGTGTTTTTACAGCAGGTGCAAATTATTTTACAGGGCTTTTTCAGATTGGCAGTTTGAAATTCAGGCAATTTGTAAAACCGCAGCTAATCATTGGCATCAAACGGCTTCCTTACGATAGCCTGACCCTCAACTCGGGTTATGGTCTGGATGGATTTAAAAGCACTGTACTATCGGGCACCCGCAGGCTATTACTGACCTTGCAAACACAATCGTACTTACCGTGGAAATTATTGGGATTTCGCTTTGGCCCTTATTTTGTTTCTTCATTTGGAATACTTGGGGATGCCGAAAAAAGATTTAAAAAGAGGAAAGTGTATTCGCAAATGGGATTAGGTGTTTTAATTAAAAACGAAAATCTGGTCATCAACACATTTCATATTTCCATATCATTTTACCCCGTAATGCCGGGTGTGGGAAATAACATTCTCAAAACGAATACATTCAGCACAACCAATTTCGGGTTCAGGAATTTTGAATTTGGGAAGCCGGAAACAGTATTATATCAGTAGGGTGAATAATATTCATAGTCAATAAATTTTATAAGATGCTTGGAGTAAATGTGATAAAAAAGATTGCTTATCTCTTAAAAGAATCTTTCAAGGGATTTATAGATGATAATGCGCTTAAATTAAGTGCAGCGTTGTCCTATTACACAATTTTCTCCCTACCGCCGCTACTGGTTATTATCATCTCTCTGAGTGGAAAATTTCTGGGCGACGATGCCGTAAGAGGAGAAATTTTCGGGCAGATCAACGAGCTTGTCGGAAACAGTGCAGCGTTGCAAATACAGGATACAATCAAGAATGTAACACTGTCGCAAAGCACCTCATTAGTCACCGTCATCAGTACCATTATTTTATTAATCGGGGCATCAAGTATGTTTGCAGAAATTCAGGAATCCATCAATCTTATATGGGGGATAAAAGCAAAACCCAAACGCAACATGATAAAATTTACAGTCAACCGCCTGATGTCAATTGCCATGATTGGCACTGTCGGTATTTTATTATTGATTAGTTTGATAGTAAATTCTTTAGTTGATATTCTCAACAAACGTTTGGCTGTCCATTTCCCGCAGGATGCCATTGTTATATTTTATGTCATCAATTTGCTAATTGTTTTCATTGTCACCACTCTCCTATTTATCATCATATACAACGTGCTGCCAGACGGGAAAATTGCTTTGCGCGATAGTGTCGCCGGGGCTTCCTTCACAGCCTTTCTGTTCATGGTTGGCAAATTTGCCATTGGTTTTTACCTTGGTCGTTACGATATTGCATCCATCTACGGAGCAGCAGGTTCCATTGTCTTAATTCTGGCCTGGATCTATTATTCAGCGATCATACTTTTTTTCGGTGCCGAGTTCACAAAAGTGTATGCAAACACACACGGGCAAAAAATAATTCCCAACGAATATTCTGTTCAGATCATAAAGTGAAATAAATAAGATGCCATGATTATACAACCCATATTAAAGAAACCGGTATATAGTTTCTTGCCAACCGATATTGAAGGCTTTGATTCTCTTGCAGAGCTTACACTTGACATGAGATGGTCATGGGATCACGGAGCGGATGAGATTTGGCGAATGCTTGATCCTTCTCTTTGGGAATTTACCCATAACCCCTGGGTAGTCTTGCAGACTGTTTCCCGCGATCGATTCGAGGCAGTAATGAATGATCCCGACTTTCGAAATAAGATCGAAGCTCTTGAAAAGATCCGAAATGATGCAAACTCAGCACCTGCCTGGTTTCAGCACAACTACCCGGATGCAGCTTTGACCTGTGTCGCTTATTTCAGCATGGAGTTCATGTTGAGCGAAGCTCTCCCTATTTACTCCGGTGGACTGGGAAATGTAGCCGGCGATCAGCTTAAAGCAGCCAGTGATTTGGGTGTCCCCGTTATAGGCATTGGGCTACTTTATCAGCAAGGCTACTTTCGACAGGAAATCGACATGGATGGGAAACAGCATGCGCTTTTCCCTTATAACGACCCCGGGCAATTGCCAATTACACCTTTGCGCCAACCCAATGGAGAATGGTTGCGTTTGGAGATTGACCTGCCTGGTTATTCCGTATGGCTGCGTGTATGGCAGGTGCAGGTAGGAAGGGTAAAACTTTATCTGTTAGATAGTAACGATGCGGCAAATTTCCCTGCTCACCGGGGTATAACCAGCGAATTATATGGTGGCGGTTCCGAACTTCGGCTTAAACAGGAATTGGTGCTCGGAATCGGAGGGTGGCGGCTGCTCGATGCGCTTGGCATTCAGCCTCAGGTGTGCCATCTGAATGAGGGTCATGCAGCATTTGCGATATTGGAGCGGGCTTGTAGTTTTATGAAAGACACGGGGCAACCGTTTGATGTTGCCCTGGCTACTACCAGAGCCGGAAATCTCTTTACCACGCATACAGCGGTAGCAGCGGGGTTTGATTGTTTTGCCCCGACACTTATTGAGCATTACCTTGGTGGATACGCTGAGCAGAAGCTATACATTACACGTCACCAATTGTTGGCGCTGGGTCGAAAGGACTCCAATGACGAATCGGAAAAGTTCAATATGGCTTATCTGGCCATACGGGGAAGCGCAGCCGTAAATGGGGTAAGTCGTCTTCACGGAAAAGTCAGCCGCCATATTTTCGAACCATTATTCCCCAAATGGCCAACCAGCGAAGTACCTGTCGGCCATATAACCAATGGCGTGCACATGCCGACCTGGGACTCCAAAGAAGCGGACGATATCTGGATGGAAGCTTGTGGCAAAAACCGCTGGCTGGGGATGAATAAAACCCTGACACAGGATATTCGTCGTGTTTCGGATGAAAAGCTCTGGGAGATGCGTACTAATGCAAACAAAGCACTCATCGAATTTGCCAGTGAACATTTTTCGATGCAATTGCTTGGCTCTGGCCATTCACCCGAATCGGTTGAACGGGCAAAACATTTATTTGATCCCAATATTTTAACTCTGGGTTTTGCAAAGCGTTTTGCAACCTATAAACGCCCCAATTTATTACTGCACGATCCGCAACGATTGCTCCGGCTGTTGACCAATCCAGCATTTCCGGTGCAACTTATTCTTTCCGGCAAAGCCCATCCCGACGATCAGGAGGGGCAGGATTTAATCAAAGAATGGATGCTATTTATCCGGCAGAGTTGTGTCCATCCGCCAGTAATATTCCTCAGTGATTACGATATGCATGTATCCGAACATCTCGTACAGGGAGTGGATGTCTGGATCAATACGCCACGTCGGCCCTGGGAGGCCTGTGGTACCAGTGGCATGAAAGTATTGGTGAATGGCGGTATTAATCTCTCGGAGCTGGATGGCTGGTGGGCAGAGGCTTACTCGCCCGAAGTGGGCTGGGCGTTGGGTGATGGCAAGGAACACGGCGACGATCCGGCTTGGGATGCCATCGAAGCTGAACAACTTTATAATTTACTCGAACAGGAGATCATACCTGAATTTTACAACCGCAATGACAAAGGTATCCCTACTACCTGGATAGCGCGAATGCGGGAAAGCATGGCACGACTGACACCGCGATTCTCTGCCGACAGAGCCGTGCGGGAATACACCGAACAACACTATCTGCCTGCCGCAAAAGCATATCTTGAGCGAGCAGCCGATAATGGTGAAATCGGAAAGCAAATAACAGACCTACTGCACACACTTGATCAAAGGTGGGATTCTATACGTTTTGGAGAAATGAAGATCGAAACTATTGACAACCAACATCTGTTCGATATTCAGATTTATTTCAATGAACTTGACCCGGATACCGTGCAGATTGAATTATTTGCTAATGGACTTAATGGGGAAGCACCAATTGTACAAAAAATGACAAGAGGTGCAATGTTAGAAGGTATATCCAAGGTATATCACTATTACACATCGGTAACAGCAGCACGCCCTACTTTAGATTATACCATAAGAGCAATACCTTGTCTTCGAGATGTTTCTGTCCCACTCGAAATCCCACTGATTAAATGGCAACGGTGATTTCAAATATTCATCATTGCTCTAATTAAAGTTCTATTTTATTGATATTTAAAAGGGTGCAACGGTTAATCCCGTCAGATTGTACTTATTATTCAATTTCAATAATATCATCATTTAATTCTTACTATCATGAAAACAAACATCAAAAAAGCAGTAGTATTACTGGCATTGATTATGTCTGCTGTAATATTGCCCAAACAGGCATCAGCACAGCAAGCGAATGTCAGTTTCCAGCTTTTCTATGATCAATTGAGCCCCTATGGTCAATGGGTGGACTACCCCAATTACGGTTATGTATGGATCCCTGATGCCGAAGCGGACTTTGCTCCCTATGCTACGAGAGGACATTGGATTCTGACTGAATATGGCTGGACATGGGTCTCCGATTACAATTGGGGATGGGCGCCTTTTCATTATGGCCGTTGGAACTACGATGATTATTATGGATGGTTCTGGATTCCGGATAATGAATGGGGACCTGCCTGGGTAACCTGGAGGAGAGCCAATGGATATTATGGTTGGGCTCCGATGGGATACGGCATTAGTATCAGCATCAGTTTTGGAAGAAGGTATGATAGCTACCATGATCATTGGTATTTTGTAAGGGATAGGTATTTTGGACGATCCGACATCAGTCGCTATTATGTCAATCGAAATCAACACGACAATATTATTCGAAATTCTTCGGTGATTAATAATACTTATAATGATAGGAGAAGGCAAACCACGTATGTGTCCGGGCCTGACAGAACGGAAGTGCAAAGATTTACCGGCAGAAAAGTCAGTCCGGTTACTATTCAGGAAAATAATAGACCTGGACAAACTTTGAGTAATGGACGATTGCAGATATACAGACCACAAGTAAGTAAAAGCAATGAAATGGGACAGATACCGGCTCCATCCAGAGTCGTTGACTTGAAAGAAGTGAAGCGCCCTTCAGAAAGAAAAGCAACGACTCAACCCTGGAATATAAGACAGCAGAATGACTATAATAAAGTGCAACAGATGGATCAACGGCAACAGCAGCAACAACAAAAGCAACAGCAGGATCAGCAGCAAAGGAAACAGCAGGATCAACAACAGCAAATGCAACAGATGGATCAACGACAACAGCAACAAAAGCAACAGCAGGATCAGCGGCAGAGGAAACAGCAGGATCAACAACAGCAAATGCAACAGATGGATCAACGACAACAGCAACAAAAGCAACAGCAGGATCAGC
>JAUZOF010000153.1 GCA_030706585.1 Bacteroidota bacterium | reverse complement strand
CGCTGACAAAGTTAGAATTAATAACGCCTTCTGTTGGCGACGATACCTGATCTTCGGTACCCCCTACAATCGTTTGTGCATTTGCCGCCAGAACGACAAAAGCCATCACAAAAAGTAACTTTAGTTTTCTCATAGATTTATTTTACAGGGTTTTATTTCAAAAGGGATGAATTTCTCTTTAGAGGGAATGGATAATAGCATTTCTGTTTTTATCAATGAATTACATGGTAATAAGGTTATAGCTAAAATAAACTCCCCCAATTTAGGATAGTACAAAAATAAGTTCTACCGAAAGGAAACGTGTCTAAAAATCATTCAAATAGGTGATGATTAAAATCAGGTCAAAAAAAAGAGAGCATCCTTTTCAGAATGCTCTCTATATAGTAGAAAATAAATTCAGTTAAGCCGGGCTGATTAAGCACCTTCCACTTCTTGTTTTTTGTGTTTACGTTTCATCATTTCGTAAGCCACCGGCATCGCAATGAAGAGCGTAGAGTATGTACCGATGATTACCCCGATAAACAAGGAGAAGGTAAAGCTTCGGATAGTGTCACCACCGAGGAGGAAGATACACAACAATACGATCGCGGTACATAATGATGTACTCATGGTACGTGCAAGTGTAGTATTCAATGAATCATCCATCAGACGGTGCAATTCACGTTTCGGATAGTTGTGCATAATCTCACGGATACGGTCGAAGATTACCACGGTATCGTGTACAGAATAACCGATTACCGTTAGTACCGCAGCGATAAACGACTGGTCAACATCCATAGAGAACGGAACGACTTTGTAGAACAGTGAATAGACACCAATAATCACCAATGTATCGTGAAGCAATGATGCGATTGTACCCACACTGAACGCCATATCACGGAAACGGAATAAGATATATATCCCCATTGCAATTACCGAAAGAAGAACTGCCCAGACAGAACCGTTGGTGATATCCTTCGCAATAGCAGGACCTACTTTCTGCGAACTTACGATATTGTCGCTGACAAACTTAGCTTTATCAACACTTGCAGGCAACAATGGTTTCAGTCCCTGGTACAATTTATCAGCAATTTCATTTTCAATCTTCGGATCATTTTCCTGAATGCGGTAGTTAGTCGTTACACGAATCTGGTTGCTTGAACCGATTGTAATAGCGCTAACAGCGTAGTCACCGAATAAAGGTTTCAGGTCATCGGTAATTTTAGCCGTTTCTACCGGTTTGTCAAAACGGATGATGTAGTTGTAACCACCTGTAAAGTCAATACCTGTTTTCAGTCCGTTAAACATAAATGATGCTATAATTACCATAGCAAGAATACCTGATGCCAGATAACCTTTTTTACGGATAGAAACCCATTTTACCTTCGGATCAACAAGTACTTTTTCGAATGTTTTTGTAGTAAACTTCAGATTCTGGAATTTTCCTTTACTGAATGCCCAATCAAATACCAGACGGGTAAGCATTACCGAAGTAAAGAACGAACAGGTAATACCGATAATTGAAGTTGTTGCAAAACCTTTGATTGGTCCGGTTCCGTAGTAGAACAGAATGATACCGGTGATGATTGAAGTTAAGTTCGAGTCAAAGATCGCGGCAAATGCATGCTTATAGCCCGCCTCGACAGCGCTTCGTACAGATTTACCGGCACGTAACTCTTCTTTAATACGCTCATAGATCAATACGTTCGCATCCACCGCAACCCCTAAGGTAAGCACCATACCCGCAATACCTGATAAGGTAAGTACTGTCTGGAACGACGCAAGGATACCCATCGTAAAGAAGAGGTTGACAATTAATGCTCCGTTGGCAATCAATCCCGGAATAAGTCCATATACACAAATCATGTAAATCATCAACATCACAAGTGCAATAACGAACGAGATCAAACCGTTCTGGATGGCTTCTTTACCCAAAGACGGACCTACGACATCTTCCTGTACAATCTTCACAGAAGCAGCCATTTTACCAGACTTCAACACGTTTGCTAAGTCTTTTGCCTCTTCAGGAGTAAAGTTACCGGTGATTGAAGAACGTCCACCTGTAATTTCATCATTTACACGTGGGAAAGAATATACGTAGTTATCCAAAACGATAGCGATAGATTTGCCGATATTCTCTTTGGTCAGGCGGGCCCATTCTTTAGCTCCTTCCTGATCCATTGTCATGCTTACGCTGGCATTAGCACCATGTTGCTCGAAGTCTGCATTAGCATCTGTCACTACGTCACCGCTCAATGGCGCTTTACCGTTACGGTTAATTACCTTGATTGCTACCAGTTGATAGAATTGCTCATTCTTATCAATAGCTTTTACAGTCCAACGGAACTGAACGTTACGCGGCATTACGTCACGAACCGCTTTCATACGAAGGAATGCTCCGATCTGAGCTGTGTCACGGTAGTGAGCGATACCAACAACCGGACTTTTAGGCTGCAATCCCTGCATGCTCATCAAAGAGAGCAAAGGATATTGAGCTTTAATATCTTTGTCGTTTTTACCTGCAGCTTGTTCTCCGGCTCCCTGACCTTGTGCTTTACTTTTGATTTTTGCCAAAAGTGCTTTTTCAGAAGTTCCGGTAGTGTCAGCTGAAGCTGTTTTAGTCGAATCGGCTGAAACTTTAGTTGAATCTGTTACTTCAGCTACAGCTCCTTTTTTCGATTTCTTGAGGTCGCGGATAACATTATTCGCAGTCATCAGGTTTTGGTAAACCTCTTCCAGATTGTATGTTGTCCAGAATTCGAGGTTAGCGCTACCCTGAAGCAGTTTGCGCACACGTTCCGGCTCTTTCACACCCGGAAGCTCTACCAGGATACGGCCATCCTGCTGAAGACGCTGGATGTTCGGCGCAACCACACCAAAGCGGTCGATACGGGTACGAAGTACGTTGAAAGAGTTGCTGATTGAACTTTCAAGTTCGGTTTTCAGAACTTTGATTACTTCTGCATCCGAGCTGGTAGTCGAGATTTTATCTTTAAACTGGAAACTAAACAATGCTGCCAATCGTGCATTTGGCTCCAACTTCTTGTACTCCTGAGCAAAGAAGTCAATATAGTTACCCTGTTCTTTCATTTGGCGGGCAGATGCTGCCGCCAGGGCCTTGTTGAAGTTCTCGTCCTGATTAAAACCGGAGAACGACTTCAATACATCTGCAACATTAAGTTCCAGAACCACGTTCATACCACCTTTCAGGTCAAGACCCAGGTTAATTTCCATTTCACGGCATTCTTTCAAGGTATAGCCCAACCACACTTTCTGTGAAGAAAGCGAGTCAATATACTGGCTCATTTTTACTCTGTCTCCGTGAGATGCCTCTTCTGCCTGTTTGGCATAATGATGCGTTACCACCGAAAAAGAGAGGTAGAATAAGCAGACTAAGGTAAGCAATACCGAAAATACTCTTACGAATCCTCTGTTTAACATTTGAAAATCACATTTATTGTTTGGTTAATAATTATTTTACGCTATTCATCGGGAGTACAACATTAGATTTAGTTACCGTAAACCATCAAAACAATGGAAAAAACGAGCATCTGAAACCCACTACACCCCATGGGTAGTGTTAAATTAGCTTGCAAATATAGATGTTTTTTCCGTTCTCCCTATAAAAATGAGAGCAAATTGTACGGTTTGTTCACGCGGAGACGATATACATCAGAATTTCTGTCAGTTAGCAAAACCCAAAATAAGAAACCGGTCATTTCATTGTTTAGAAAAGCAGATTTATTCTGACAACGATTTCTGAAATCTATATTGTTTCCCGCAAGCTATATTTTACTCGATGCTTTTCGTTTTCCAGTACGGTTTTCTCTTTTCGAAAAACTCTGCATGCTCCATCAATCCGTGATACCTTTTGTTAAAATAGGCGAATAACACATTGCTCAGGTAATAAAACAACCCGGCTGTTATTAATCCGGCAATCACATCGATCAGATAATGAGCTTCTATGTAAACCGTTGCCATTACCAGACAAATATAGAAAGGTATAATGGCAGCCAGCAACCTATAGCGACGCTTGCGCCAAATCAGAAGTAAAATCAGGGTAGAAATTCCGACATGAGAGCTAGGGAACGCAGCAGTAGGCCGTTCCCCCACCTGTTGTGTATGTTCTACCATACTGAAAAACAGGCCTGAATTATTAGCCGTCTCTTGTAAAGTTGAATGGTAATTAAAATAGCGTCCGACTTCAGGGAAAATGCCGGCATGTACATTTTCAAGCCCAATCGCAGGGAAATAATACTGTGGGCCGGCAGTCGGAAACAAAATGTAGATGATATAGTAAATGTAAAATGAACAAAGTACTACAAAGAAAAAGTGCTCAAAATGTTTTTTCCCGAAAAAGAAAAAATAGAGGCTCGACCCGAGAATAATCGGATAATAGGCAAAATAGCCCATATTGACCAACTCACTAAACCAGTGCTGCGGAATTGCCTGCCGAAACAACAATGCAGGCTGGCAGCCAAACACCATCTGCTCCCACCCCGCCAATAAATAGTCATGGTTAATCAGTGCCCGGTTTATCTCATAGGTATCGGGATACCAAAAGGAAAGCAAAGCTCCCACAAAAGCGTATCTTGCCAGCTTAACGACCCACCAGTGACGAAGCGAATTGAAGTAAGCGAGAACAAAAATGGTAGCAGCAATCATCAGGCGCAATCCTACCAGTTCAAGCGGATTGACCAATCGCCCCATCACACTAAGAATAAGGATAGTAGTAAAAAGGATATATGCAAATGTGATTTTCTCAACTGCAAGAAATCGGATAGGGAGTCTGTTAGCCATGTCAGAGCCAGTGTTGTTGTTTATACCATTGTATGGATTCCTCCAGCCCTTTTGAAAGATCATATTCGGGCATAAAGCCGAGTTCCGATTGAAGGGAGGAAATATCGCAAAGCCAGTTGCGCTGCTTCATTATTTTATATTTATCGGCATTCAGCGTACTGACTTTTCCGAAAAGCGAGGCCCATTTCTGAGCGCACAAAGATACAACTTTTACTATATGTAATGGCAATGTAACGGCAATGACCCGTTTTTTGGGCAAATAGCGTTGCACCAACTCCCTGAAATCTTTTGCCAGATAGCTCTTTCCATCTGAGATAAAATAGGAGCGGCCGGTCACCGGACTTTCAATAGCCAGAAACACCACACGGGCCAAATCTTTGACATAGATAAATGAAAGAAGCTGGGGAACACGCCCCATTCCAAAATCAAATCCGGCTTTAATAGTCTTGATCATCAGGAAATAATCTTTCTCCCGTGGGCCGTAAACGCCGGTCGGACGGAGAATGACATACGGAAATTCTTTGAGGTTCTCCAGATACTGCTCTGCCTTTCTCTTGCTCAGGCCATAAGCGGTATTCGGCTGCGGCAAATAATCCGGCTGAATCGGATGCATTGTCACTTCATCAAACGGTCCACAGACACTGAGACTGCTCATATAAATGAATTTCTTCGGTTGTATACCTGCCATCCGAAGCCCTTCTACCAGATTTTGTGTAAAATTGAAATTGACCCGGTCAAAATCTACCGGTTTAGCCACCTTGGTTGCTCCCATGTTATGCACCACATAATCCCAGCCACCAAACTCCTTGCGAAAATCATGCAACTGTCCGATCAGCTTCTCCCGGTTGCCAAAGTTCAGGTCAATGAACTTAATCCGTGAATCCTGAAGATACTCCCGGCTACTGGTACTCCGTATTCCAGCCCATACTTCATGTCCACGTCTTAACGCTTCCTCAACAATAAAACTGCCAATAAATCCGCTGGCTCCGGTGATTAATATCTTACTCATGACTATCAATATCTGATTTTACAAATTAGACAGCTGCAAAAGTAGGGAAATTTTAGCGCTATTCGGGTTGAGTACCCATTATCTCCCGACACCTCACCTGATTTTCTCTTTTCAATCAGATATTTTGACAGCACTTGGGATAAGGTTGAGTATAGGTTTGCTTTAGGTTTACTTTAGGGAGTCAAAAAAATAATACAAAGCTAATACAGAGATAACATAGTCCTTTATAAAGAGTATCTTATCACTATTTTATCTCTATGTTACTACTGTGTTATGACTATGTTTACCTAAAGTCAACTTATATACAACCCAGGAACAAAGGCATTACAACCCAGTGACTTTTAACCACCCGCACTTTTGATCTATTTTGCAATACGTAACTGTAAAAGAATCCACTTCACCTGAAATTTTGTCCACCTGATTAGTCCTCAGAAACTATCTTAATAAAAACCAAAATCCTTACTGTATCCCTTTCCATCACAAAGTACAATTTTCCATTTTCCACCACACTCCTAACCCATTAATTTGCAATCGGTTTAAACGGGAGATAAGGTTGTTATTCAGACATAACCCAACAGTATCTATCATACCAAGTATTTTTAATTTGTTAATCTCTTAATCAATTTATCTATGAGAAAAATTAGACTTTTATCCGTCTTCATGGCGGTTTTGTGGGCTACAATTGCTCAAGCAACAACAGTTGTAAAATTTTCCGATGACTTATCGACTGCACCAGCAACAAACTGGGGATTCTCCGGTACAGCTGGAGGATCAATGACTTATGACGGAACGAATCAATTAGAGCAATTCAGATGGAACACGACAAATTCAGCAACTCGTTCTATTACAACAGTAACAGCTGGTACAGACAACAAGGTAACCTACGAAATGATTGTAAAATACTACACATCAGGGAGTTCAAGTAACCCAGGCTGTTGGTATTTATTAGATGCAAGTGGTAATGCTATTACCGGAATATGTTTTTTTAGATCTTCATCTCAATGGCGAATTGGTCGTGCAACAACCTATACAGGCCCAGGTTCTCCAACAGTAAACCCGACTGTTCAGGATTATTTAGCGGCAGACGCTCCTATTGCTAAAATAACCATTGTTATGGATTTCACGGCAAAAACACTTACATACACTGCAATTACCGGATCTTGGAACGCTTTAACCAAAACATGGACAGATGGCTCTACAAGTGTAACAGCTACAACTAATCTTGGATTTATAAATACTGCTGCAACTGACTTCACTACATTTTATATGAACTATCGTCGCGCTGCAACCGCATCAGGAACAAATGGTTTTGATTTATATAAAGTTTCTGTTAGTAGAGATGAAGTAGCTTCAACAGCAAATGTTACTGTAAAATATAAAGATCAGGATGGTAATTATTTCAAAAGCGACGAAGTCACTACTAATCAAATAGTTGGTAACGCATACAATGCCACCAATGCACAAAAAGCATCCTCAATAGTTGGAGAAAACTATTATGTCCTTGATCCGTCATCTGCAACAAACATATCATCAGTAGATGCAGCTGGCTCAACTTTGGAACTTCTATTCCGTCGTCAACAAAATGTTTCATCCATGATATGGAATGGAACATCTGATGCGAATGGAAATTTATGGTCAGAATGGTATCAAAATTTCACAAATAACTCGACTGCTTTCGGATACCAAAGTGGTTCAAATGTAACCTTTGATGCTTCAGCTGCAAATACTGCTATTTCTGTAAATGATGCAATTTCAATGGGTGCCGGGAATATGACTATCAGCGCACCAAACTACGCATTTACAGGAACAGGAGCTATTTCAGGAACAGGTGCAATGAATATTAACCTCAATGCTAGCGATGCTCTTACGTTAGGTGTTACAAACTCCCTTTCAGGTGGTACTACTATTACAGGTGGAAATATTACCCTATCTAAAACAGGTGTAATAGGTGGATCAACTTTATCTATTGGTAATTCAACGTTGAATGCCGGAGCAAGTTCAATAAACATTCCTTCAGCAACATTAAATGCATCGACAACTATAAATGCATCAACCTATTCCGGCACAACCTTGAGTGGCTTGACCATTCCTGCAGGCATTAAAGCAACTTTAACCGGTGCATTTAATACCTCAAATGCTAATAATACATTTGCGTTCGCTGCATCAGGTACTCTTTCTGCAGGTTCCGAACTGGAACTTAACGGTACAGGTACTACTGAAAATAAATTCGGTATGACAGCGGCATCAACTTCTTATCTTGCCAACACGAAAGTAACACTAAAAGGAAATGCATTCTTATTTATTAATGCCAATCAGGGAGCTGCAACTACAATCAATGTAGGTACGCTTGCAGGAGAAGCTACTACGAAACTGGGTTGGGGTACTTCATCTGGGTTAGATCGCACAATCACCTGGAGTGTAGGTGCTTTGAATGAAAACAGTGAATTTGCAGGTACAATTACCAATACAGGTGGTTATGCCGGTAGTGGAAGCATGTATATTGGTAACTTAACAAACTTAACAAAAGTAGGTACCGGAATTCTGACATTGTCTGGTGCATCAACACACAATGGTGCGGTTGCAGTATCAGAAGGAACAATTAATGTTACCGGTTCTTTAGGATCAGGTGCTACTGTAACTGTTGCTTCAGGTGCAACATTGGACGGAACAGGTACAATCAGCGGAGCAACTACCATTGACGGAACAATCAAAGGTAGCCTCAATTTCAATGGTGCTGTAACATTAAATTCAGGAGCTACAGTTAATACAGTGGCTTCAATCAATCTGGGTACTGCTGCTACACTTACCGCTGCATCTGCATCAACTACTCTTGGAGCAATCAACATTTCTTCGAATGCAACCAGTGCAGGAAAAATTAATCTACAGGATGGTGCTACAATCCCAGCACTGACTATCACATCGGCAGCAACTCCTGATTTGAATAAAACATTCCAGATTGTAAATGCGACTACT
>JAUZOF010000152.1 GCA_030706585.1 Bacteroidota bacterium | reverse complement strand
TGGTCGCCCGAATCGCCCGATTTGTATCAGGCACAGATTCAGTTGATAAATGGCAACAAGATTATTGATGATTCTAAAACCACATTTGGTATCCGTACGATTAAATTCAGCCCTGAAAATGGATTCCAGCTCAATGGTAAAGCCATAAAAATAAACGGTGGATGTGTACACCACGAAAATGGTTGCTTAGGTTCAGCAGCTTACGACCGTGCCGAAGAGCGAAAAATCGAATTGCTCAAAGCTGGCGGTTTTAATGTGGTAAGAACTTCGCACAATACGCCTTCTGAAGCTTTTTTGGATGCATGCGACCGTTTAGGCTTGTTGGTGATGGACGAATCATTCGATTGCTGGAAAATTGGTAAAAATCCGAATGATTATTCGGTGTATTTCAACCAATGGTGGGAGCGCGATTTGCAGGCTATGGTGCTGCGCGACCGCAACCACCCATCTATTTTCATGTGGAGCATTGGCAACGAAATTCCTGAACGCGGTAAACCTGAAGCGGTAAAAACAGCGACTATGCTGATTGATGCGCTAAAAAAGATGGATAATACCCGTCCGGTAACCTCGGCCATTGTAGAGAATGGCAAGGACTGGACTATCATGGACTCCCTGATGGCAGTGCATGATGTGGCTGGTTACAATTACCACTTGTTTGCAGCTCCAGATGATCATAAACGGGTACCATCGCGCATGATTGTTCAGACCGAATCCTATCCCAAAGATGCTTTTGTGAACTGGAAATTGGTACACGATAATAGCTATGTGTTGGGCGATATTGTTTGGACTGCCATCGACTATCTGGGTGAATCGGGCATCGGCCGCTATTATTATTCGGGAGAAGTACCGGGCGAAAACTGGGACAACGATATGTTCCCCATTCATGCGGCCTATTGTGGTGATATTGATTTGATCGGTTGGCGGAAACCTATCTCTCACTATCGCAGTATGTTGTACAACGACAATCAGAAACTCTATATGGCTGTGCGCGAGCCGGCTCCCGAACCGCTTGAAATTAAAGAAACCTGGTGGTCGGTTTATCCAACCTGGGAGAGCTGGACATGGCCGGGGTTTGAAGGACGAAGTGTTCAGGTAGAAGTCTATTCGAAATATTCGAAAGTAAGACTTTACCTTAACGATAAGCTGATTGGAGAACAATCTGTTGGTCGCGATCAACAATTTAAAGCAACCTTCACTGTGCCTTATGCTGCCGGAGTGCTGAAAGCTGTTGGTGTTGATAACGGCAAAGAAATTGAGTCAACGCTTCTAAAAACTGCCGGCGAAGCAGCAGCAATCAAATTAACTGCTGATAGAAAGGCAATGACTGCCAATGGTCAGGATTTGATATTTGTAACCGTTGAGCTAACGGATAAAAACGGCGAGCAACAACCGAACGCCAACAATCGCCTGACTTTTAAAGTGGAAGGCGAAGGTACAATTGCCGGAGTGGGCAATGCCGATGTAAGAGACACCGATCCTTATGTTGGTAATACCCGCAAGGCCTGGAAAGGCAGAGCGCAGGTAGTGGTTAAGAGCACGCAAAAAGCAGGCGAAATTAAACTAATAGTAAATTCTCCGGGAATAGAGAATGCGATATTGAATATTAAAACAAATAATGCGAATCAATAGTTGGATATGGCCTGTCTATAACAGTTTGGTTGACGGCTTTGCCATCAACCAAATCCATTCCAATTCTAAATATATTTTTCAATTGTCACACCGAATGTAGTGAGTCAGCCTGTCGCAGCCAATGAATCTATATCGGCTAAATTGAAAATTCGTTAATAATCACAATGTATAACTCATTGTATACATTGCATATTTGAATATATCATTAGAATAAATACTAATAAAATCATGAAATCATCAAACTCAAACAAATCAATGTCTCATTTTCGAAATGTAACAAAGTCTTTTTTCATAGCACTCACAGTACTTTTACTATTCCCTTTATGTGTGAATGCTCAGGAAGGACAAACCTTGCAAGTAGGTTCAACTACCCGCCAGATGATTGTTTATGCACCATCAAGCATTAAACAAAATTGCCCCCTAGTAATTACCATGCACGGGATGGGTCAAACCATGGACGATCAAAAAAATCAAACTTCATTTCAGCCGGTTGCAGATGCCAATGGCTTTATTCTGGTTTACCCTCAATCAATCGGCACTACGTGGGATTTGAATGGTACGAGTGATATTGATTTTATTCTGGCAATTATTAATGAAATGTATAAACGCTACGGTATTGACCGTGACCGTGTTTATCTTTCAGGTTTTTCGATGGGCGGCATGATGTGTTATTATGCTGCAACCAAAATAGCCGATAAAATTGCCGCAATTGCACCGGTTAGCGGCTATCTGATGAGTGGACCTAATGCCGTTAGTTCACGACCAATTCCGATAATACATCTACATGGTATGAATGATAATTTTGTACCTTATAGCAATGTACAAACTCATATTGATGCCTGGGTTAAAAGAAATGGTTGCCCACCAGCCGTTGTAACAAATCCATTTTCTGATATGTTGTCAATAAAGAAATATTATGGACCAGGAAAAGACGGTGTTGAGGTTGTATTTATAGGTGTTAACGGAGTAGACCACTGGTATTCTAATGGTACTGGTGGTGTGGTTTCCAGTCAGGAAATCTGGAACTTCTGTAGCCGATACTCGCTGAAAATTGGTGTGGCGGAGTTTGTGTCGGCCACAGTCTCAAACAACGATCCGAAACAAATCAACCTCACGCTGAGCACTTCGATTGCCGATTCGGTGAACTTTAAAGGCTTCACTGTGAAGGTAAATAATCAAACTGTGGCTGTAAGCAATGTTGTGTTGTCTGATTCAAATAAGTTAGCCATCAATTTACAGAATAATGTTGTTAAGTCTGATGAAATTTTGCTTTCGTACAACAATGGTAATGTTTGGTCGCGAATTGGCAAAAAAATGGCAAATTTCAATGATAAATTGGTGGATAACTCGCTTACAGGTTCTTCTCCCCGCATATTAGAGGTGAGCACAAATACCGGAGGTGATACTTTGAAAGTTAAGTTGAATAAGAAAATGTTGTTGCCAACCTCGTTGGATGGATTTGCCCTTTCGGCTGCTTACAACGGCAATCAGGCAATAACTTTATCTAAATGTATTGTTTCAAAAACAGATTCTACCATTTTAATAATGACTTTAGGTCAGAAAGTGTACAGAGATTATCAATTAACACTGGCATATTCGGGTGTAAATGTAGCTTCGGTGGATAGTGGTTTGCTGAAGCTTGTTACTTCGTTTCAGGTAACTAACGTGGCCAATGGACTACCTGCAACAGCTAAATCCGCTAAATTGAATACAGATGGTATTACTTTAAATGTAAAATTCTCAAAACCGATGCTGTTGACTACGGCGCAGCTCACATCGATGGCAATTATTAAAAACTTTACTGCCCGTTGTGTCGTCAAATCGTTTTCTGCTCAGGACAGTTCCATCATCTTTAAATTAACTGATGCAATCCATTACGGAGATACGGTGCGGGTAACCTATATTCCCGGTACAGTTAAAGCTGAAGATAATGGCACGCTAACCGCTTTTACCCGATTGGTAGCCCAAAGTGATGTTCAGGTTCCGAACTGGGTTGTTATCCCCGGTAAAATTGAAGCCGAAAACTTTGCATTCAAATCGGGTATGCAAGCCGAAACCACGACTGATACCGGAGGTGGACAAAATATGGGTTATATCGCAACAGGTGATTGGGCGGAATATACCATTGACAACACATCTACAGGCAAGGATTTTCAGATTTCGTTCCGGCTTTCAGCTCCAAATGCCGGTGGTGCTATCGATTATTATCTCGACGGAACCAAAGCGGGAAGCTTTAATGTGCCGGTTACAGGCGATTGGCAGGTGTTTCAATCTACTGATATGAAGCTGACCGCCAACCCGGGCAAACATTACCTTAAAGTGGTTGCTAAAACAACAGGGTTTAATTTCAACTACATGGATGTAAAAGCACTGAATACCGGACTTGCCCAAGTGAATGCTGAGGGCACGCAGGTCTATTTTAATCCATCTTCAAGCAAATTGGAAATAAAAACAAATGGTTTTGATTTTAATAAGATTGAAATTTTTGATATGATGGGCAAGTTGCTTTTGTCAAAACCCTGTGATGGGATGCCGAAGCTCTCAATACCAGTTGCCATTCCGGAGGGAGTGTATTTGGTGAAAATTGGCAATTCTACGCAATTTCAAGTTAAAAAGATTGCGGTTTCAGGGAAGAGGTAATACACCTGATCTGTTTTGAAATGCGAATGTTTCTCAAGAATATTTGTGTAAGAACGTATTAATGCATATCGAATAAATAGGTTATTGTTTTATGACGAAGAAAATTTTTGTGGGAATTTTGATTTCCTTGTTTTTTACTGGTGTTTCGAATGCCCAAACCGGTATGCCAATCCCATGTGGCCCTACTCCAACTGAGAACCAAATGCGGGTGCAGGAAATGGAGAGTTATGCTTTTGTGCATTTCTCGCTCAATACCTACACCGATCAGTCGTGGGGATTCGGGAATGAAGATGTCAATCTGTTTAACCCTCAAAAATCCGATTGCCGCCAGTGGGCGCGTATTTGCAAAGAATCGGGGATGAAAGGGATTATCATCACAGCCAAGCACCACTGCGGTTTCTGTCTGTGGCCATCCAAGTACACCGAATATTCAGTAAAAAACGCCCCGTGGAAAAACGGCAAAGGCGATATGGTGCGCGAAATGGCCGATGCCTGCAAAGAATATGGGCTGAAATTCGGGGTTTACCTGTCGCCTTGGGACAGAAATAGCAAGGACTACGGAAAACCTGAATACATCACCTATTTCCGGAACCAGCTCACCGAACTGCTGACCAACTATGGCGAGGTTTTTGAAATTTGGTTCGATGGAGCCAACGGGGGCGACGGATACTACGGCGGAGCCAACGAGACCCGCAAGATTGATGCGAAAACTTATTACGATTGGAAAAATACCTATGCCCTGATTCACAAGCTGCAGCCCAAATGTGTGATCTGGAATGATGGCGGTGACCGGGGCGATCTGCGTTGGGTGGGTACCGAAGAAGGAAATGTGGGCGAAACCAACTGGAGCTTATTAAATGCGACCGGTGATGTTAGCTGGAATATGTTGCATTTTGGCCTCGAAACCGGCAATAAATGGGTCATGGCTGAGGTAAACACCTCGATCCGTCCCGAATGGTTCTATCATCCCAACGAAGATAGTAAAGTGAAGACCGTTCCTCAACTGATGGATTTGTACTACAATTCAATAGGTCGCAATGGAACTATGTTGCTCAATTTCCCTATCATGCCCAATGGCTTGATCCACCCGACAGACGAAAAGAATGGGATTGAATTTGCCATAGCGGTAAAAGAGTCGTTTGCGGTTAATCTTGCACTCAATAAAAATGCAAAAGCTTCTAATGTGCGTGGGAAATCAGTCAAATTTGCCGCTTCGATGGCTCTTGACGGAAACAAAAATACTTATTGGGCAACCGATGACAATACGAAGACAGCTTCGTTGACCATCGATTTGGGTAACCCAACGATATTCAATCGTTTTCTGGCGCAGGAATATATTCGATTAGGGCAGCGTGTAAAAGCCTTCAAGGTAGAAGCTCTCGTGGACGGAAACTGGAAAGAACTGGCCAAGGCGACCACTATCGGTTACAAACGTATCCTTCGTTTTCCGGCCGTAAAGGCTACGCAGGTGCGTTTCAGTATTACCGACTCAAAATGCTGCCCGGTCATTTTGAACATAGGCATTTATGATGCTCCGGTGTTTTTGAATGCTCCTTCCGTAGAAAGAAATCAAAACGGTGAAGTAACCATCACCACAAACGATATAGGCCCGATTTTTTATTATACTCTGGATGGTAGCACCCCGACGGCAAAATCCAATAGATATTCAGGGGCTTTTCCGTTCGATGGAAAAGTAGAAATTAAAGCAATTAGTTACGATCCATCTACGGGTAAAAACAGTCCGGTAACTACCGAAAAATTTGATATTTCTAAAAAAAGCTGGAAAATCGTGGGTGCAACTGAAGGAAACAGCATTGAAGCCATCGATGGAAACCCTTCTACTGCATGGCATCAAAAAGGCGATGGCAAAACGCTCGTTGATCTGGTGATCGATTTAGGAGGCAAATATAATGTGTCAGGATTCAAATATCTGCCGGATCAAAGTAAATGGAGTTCAGGAATCATTACCACGTATGAGTTTTATGTGTCGGACGATAATATGAATTGGAAAATTGCGGATCAAGGCGAATTTTCGAATATCAAAAACAATCCACTCATGCAGATCCGTAAATTCCGACCCTTGCAGGGACGATATATTAAGCTTCGTGCATTGAAAAATACCTATGGCGATATTGTGGCGGGGTATGCAGAAGTGGATGTGATAACGCTTTAGATTTTAATTATTTATATGCACTTAATATTAGCAGGTGAAAATATGGAACGTTCATTGAGTCAGACTCTATCCAATGTAAATGAAAAAGCATGACATGTCTTTAAATATCACTATCTAAGGGGTTTAGGTATTTAGTGTCTGCGATTAAAATTAAGAATTCTAATACTGACATGCGTGTTTCTTCAGGCATCCCTATTTGCGCAACAAAACGTCAGGGTTACAGTTAAGACAGACAAAGAACTGATGGTCTCAGGTAAATTTGAACCTACCTGGGAATCACTTCAGCAGTATAAAGTACCCGAGTGGTTTCGTAATGCTAAGTTCGGGATATGGGCACACTGGGCTCCTCAGTGCCAATCCGAGCAGGGCGATTGGTATGCACGTGGTATGTATTCAGAAGGTTCTCGAGACTATTACAAATGGTTGCAGCAACCAAATGTGTTTTGGTAGCTGCAAAACTATTCTCAATTAAATCAATGCGATATTTTATGACTATCAAAAAAGAAAAACTATTCAAAATTCAGGCTGTTCTTCTGCTTTGCCTGTTACAATTGACTGGTAGTTTGTTTGCTCAAACCGCCATGATAAATGTTCAAAACAGAAACAAAACAAGCCTGAACGGCGAATGGCAAGTGATTCTTGACCCTACCGGGATTGGCGAATGGAAACAGGTTTGGCAAGAAAAAAAGCCGCAAAAGAAGACCGATTTTATAGAATATTCGTTTGTTGGTGGGCCAAATTTGAAAGTGCCGGGCGATTTCAATTCGCAATTGTGCGAGCTCACTTGGTTTGAGGGAACTGTCTGGTATAAAAAACAGTTTTATAATGACCTTCAGCCCGGTAAAAGGCTTTTTCTCCATTTCGGATCGGTGGATTATATGGCCGATGTCTATCTGAATGGCGAGAAAATAGGTAGTCACGAAGGTGGCTTTACTCCTTTTCAGTTCGAGATTACCGGTAAGGTGAAATCTGGAAGCAATACCGTTGTAGTGAAGGTCAACAACAACCGACAGGGAAATGGATTGCCGGGTACGGGCTACGATTGGTTTAACTACGGAGGCATCACCCGCGATGTTGACCTGATTGAAACCAACAATTCGTATATTGAGGATTATTTTATTCAGTTGACAAAAGGCAGCCTGAATAAGGTGTTAGGCTGGGTGCAATTAAACGGCTCGCAGCATGGTCAAAATATCATGGTGAAAATACCGGAACTCAACTTAGTGTACAATACAAAATCGGACGAAAATGGACGTGCAAAAATAGAGTTTTCTTCCCGCTTCAAGCTCTGGTCGCCCGAAAGCCCAAAACTTTACAAGGTTATCGTTGAAAGCGATAACGATGTGGTGACCGACAGTATTGGGTTCAGAAGTATTGAAGTGAGAGGAAAAAAAGTGCTGCTTAACGGTAACCCTGTTTTCCTGAAATCGGTTAATATCCACGAAGAAAATCCGTATAAAAAAGCACGTGCCTACTCGATTGACGATGCCCGTGTCCTGTTGAATGCTGCCAAAGAATTGGGTTGCAACATGGTTCGTCTGGCGCATTATCCGCACAGCGAGAATATGATTCGCGAAGCCGAAAAAATGGGGCTGATGGTGTGGAGCGAACTACCGGTTTATCAGCATATCCAGTTTTCAGACAGTCTTGTCCCTGTAAAATTGGAACGTATGCTCAATGAAATGGTTTGCCGCGACAAAAACCGCTGTGGAGTCGTTGTGTGGAGTCTTTCCAATGAAACCTATCCCGGAACGCCTAACCGCAACGAGGCGCTTATCAGCCTAACCGGTAAATGCCGGGCGTTAGACTCAACCAGCCTGATTACACACGTGATGAATACTCAGGTTTATAAAAACAATGCATTCAACGTATGGGATCCGCTTTATAAGTATTCTGACCTGATTTCGATTAACGAGTATATCGGGTGGTACGATCCCTGGCAGGGAAAACCGTCGGAAACCAAATGGCAATTCGCCTTTCCTGACAAGCCGGTGTTTATCTCCGAATTCGGCGGTGAGGCCTTGTATGGTAGCAATAGCGGCCCTACCGATGAGGCGGCATATTGGACAGAAGCCTATCAGGGAAAGATTTATGCTAACCAAATCGAACTGTTCAGCACCATTCCAAACCTGTGCGGGGTATGCCCGTGGATACTGTTCGATTACAGGTCGTTGGGCCGTATGAACCAGGTTTATCAAAACGGTTATAACCGAAAAGGATTGATAACCGAAAAAGGGGAAAAGAAAAAAGCATGGTATATTATGTATGAATATTATAAGGGAAAATGATGGAGAAAAAACTAAAACAAATCGTGTTGGCATTTATTTGCCTGATTACAATTGGCGGAAGTCT
>JAUZOF010000151.1 GCA_030706585.1 Bacteroidota bacterium | reverse complement strand
GTGATTTTAACCTAACCTGAGATGTGATTCTAACCTAACCTAAGAGGAGAGTCCTTCCTGTAAAACAACTGTTTTTATGAAAACACGTAGAAGGGGGCTTTTTTGTAATTTGACTGAAAAGCAGTGTTCCCTAAAATTTAGATTAGCCGTTAAGTTGTTGGTATTCATTTGTTTTTTTGGAGTTGGGAATAGCCGGGCGGCATTAGTTGGCCCTAATATTTCAAGTAAAGGCGTTAATTTAACCGGAGTCGGAACTGCTCAATGGTCGAATGCGGTTAGGGTTAAAGCCATTGATGGTTCTTGCGCAAAAGTGTCGTTGGATCCGTCGGAAGTATCTAATTACTTGGTTGGTAGAGGTCTGGGCTTTTCATTGCCTATGAATGCACAGATTTCAGGAATTCAGGTTACTATAGGTTATTATAGTACTACTGGGGTTTCTCGAATACAGGATAGTGAGGTGCGTTTAGTTAAAGGTGGTGTTGTAACCGGAAATAGTAAGGCGATATCCAATACGAACTGGCCTATAACTGAAACAGCTAAGACTTATGGCCAAGACTCATCTTTATGGGGGGCAACCTGGAAAGCTTCAGATATTAACAGTGTGAACTTTGGTGTTGCTTTGTCCGTGAAAAATGCAAGCACGACAGATGTAAATACGGCTTACGTTGACTATATCCAGGTTACTGTTTACTACGGTATGCCTAAGCCTACTATTCAGGCGTCTAACCTGAGTTTTTCAAATGAAACCGGTTCGAGTATGACAATTAGTTGGAAATCTGGAAATGGAACAAATTGTATCGTGTTAATGAAGGAGTCAGCTCCAGTGGATAGTGATCCTGTGGATTTAATCACTTATAAATCCAGTTCTACCTTTGGGGCTGGTGATCAGATTGGTTTCCGTAATTTTGTTGTTTTCACTGGTGATACTCTTGTTACAAGTGTTAATGTAACCGGATTGAATTCAAGTACAAAATATTATATATCCGTTTATACATATAACTCACCATCGAGTAAAGGAAATAATACTGAAAATGTTTATATGACACCTGGGGCAACAGGTGAAAATTCAACTAGGCCTGCTTCTCAAGACTATCAGAGTGCACAAACGGGCTTTTGGAATGATGTAAGCACATGGCAAATCTATAATGATAAAGCAAATCCACCTGGATGGGAAGCTGCAAAATCAGCGCCGGATGCAGTTTCATCTGGCAAAATAACTATTCTAAATGGTCATATTGTCACGGTATCAACAGCTATCACTGCTGATGAGGTGCAGATTAATACCGGAGGAAAGGTGACTGTAAGTTCAACCGGAAGCTGGACGATTCAAGATGGAGCGGGAACCGATCTCTCTGTTGATGGGATAGTAGAGAATTCAGGGGTTATTTTATTGAGTGGCCCTAAACAAAATTCTATCCCAACTGTCGCATTTAATAGTGGAAGTTTTTATTATCATGCGAAAAATGATGGGAATATAATTGTAGCTTCGTGGGATGTAGGTTCGACATGTTTTATTTCCGGGGTTACGACAACTGTTCCACTTGTCGGTGGTTTAAATCAATCTTTTGGAAATTTTACATGGAAATGTCCTGGACAAACAGGTGTATTTGATTTGCAAGGTAATCTGAAAACCATTAAAAAAGACTTTTCCCTGCAAAGTACCGGTTCCGGTAGCCTGTCCTTAGGTAGCATTGCAGGAGATTTGTCTATTGGCGGCAAATATATTCAGTCTGGAGGTGTTCTGTATGGTACTCAATCCGCAATAAACCGTGTGATAACTGTTGCAGGTGACTTTGCTTTATCCGGTGGTACTCTGGATTTAAACACAGGGAGTGGGGTAGATTCGTTGAAAGTTGCCGGTAACTTTAGCCATACAGGTGGCATCCTCACTGTTTCAGGGACTTCGGTTGGTAGTGGTGTAGTTTTTAATGGAACTGTGCCTCAGATTTATACATCCGGTGGAACGGTCAGTAACAAGGTTAATTATACAGTCCTGAGTGATGCTTATCTGCAAATGGGAGCCGGTGCAATTCTGTCTGGTAATGGAAATTTTTCACTTTTGCAAGGTGCTACTCTTGGAGTAACTTCACCAGAGGGGATTTCAAAAAGTGGATCAACGGGGAATGTACAGGTGGCAGGTGCAAGGGCTTATACCCTTGGAGCGAATTATGAGTATAACGGAGTTAGTGCTCAGTTTACTGGAGACGGTCTGTCTCAGAGCAAAACCGGAGATGTGAAGATAAATAATGCATCCGGAGTAAGCCTTAGCCGATCTGTAATAGTTGGTGGAAGCTTATTTGTTAACTCTGGCGCCAAATTCAGTCAGGGGGATAGTTTAATAACATTATATGGTGACTTTGTTAACCGTGGCACATTGATCAGTAGCGGCGGAGGGTTGAAAATAACTGATGTGGCGGATCAAAGTATTGAAACTTATGTTACAACAGGAACTGTATCTATGACAAAGACTGAAGGTTTGGCGATGTTCCTTGGTGATTTTAGTGCAGGAGCATTGTTGTTAAATGGTAATGGGGGGATATTACATTTGGGGTACGGTCGGAATCATTCAACCGGAAACCTTACATTAACCGCAGGTGTATTAAATGCCGGCTCAAGTACCCTTAATATTGGAGGTAACGTAACCAAAACTGGTGGAACCTTTACGGCAAATGCAGGGACGATATTCTATAGTGGTTCTGGAAATCAAACGGTAGCGGATCTCTCGTATAATCATCTGGGATTCGCTGGAAGTGGCGTTAAAACAATACCCATTTCACTTATCGTTGGTGGCAATTTATCGGTTGCGTCAGGTCCTTCTTTGGTGTTAAGCCCCGGAAAAGCTCTTACTGTAACCGGTTCAATATCCAATAGTGGGGCGTTTACTCTTTCAAGTGATACAATCGATGGTACCGCAACTCTGATTGATAATGGTGTTGTTAACGGAGGTGGAGCTTTCTCAGTACAGCAATATTTACGTGTTGCCTCACGAAATTACTATATGGCATCTCCTGTTTCAGACGCAAAGGGACTTCTTGCTTCATTTATGTATTATTATGATGAACCAACTTATTCATGGCAGAATGTTATGCCAGGTGACCCTTTGGTTACTTTAAAGGGATACATACTAAATAATAATACCAAGGGGATTGTCAATTTTAGCGGAGGACAATTTAATACAGCGGGTAAAAGTATTGCGATCAATCGGACTGCCGGTGTCTATAAGGCAGGATTTAACCTGATCGGAAATCCATATCCATCATACGTTGATCTGAAAGCCGCAATGCAGAGCGCATTGGATAACGGAGATTTGGAGCCCACTATCTGGTATCGAACCAAGACGAATACCGTGCCAAGTACATACGTTTTTGAAACAGTGAATACAACTACTGGAGTTGGAACTACTGTTTCTACGGGGGTACCTGTTACTCAATATTTGCCGCCGATGCAGTCTGTCTGGGTAAGAGTTGCATCAGGGAAAACAAGTGCTACGATCAGTTTTACAAATGCTATGCGATCTCATACTGATCTGAAATATGCTTCTAATAGACTTAGAAGTGCAACGGTCGATGATAACCGGGTGTTGCGTTTAAGGGTTTCAAACGGGGTGAATGACGACGAACTGATCTTTGTGTTTAATCCATCTGCTTCTGATGGTTATGATGCTTACGACTCAGAAAAAATGTTGACAACAAGTGCTAATGTGCCCCAGCTCTATACGGTAGTTAATGGCGTGCAATTATCGATTGACGGATTGAATAATGTATCTTCGGCAAATACGCTGCCTCTGGTGTTTTCTACCGGCGAAGCCAACAGATATACCATCAGAGCGTCCGAAATATACAACTTTGATCCGGATACTAAATTTGTATTGGTCGATAATCTGCAACAAACCAGTTATGATCTGTCATCGGGTGGTTCATATGCATTTGCAACCACAAGTGCTGTTACAACTGCTAATCGTTTTACTCTATTGGTTGACACTAAATCAAATGTAGCTACAGCATTGAATCAAACGGAGGTTTTACCTGATGTGCAGATATATGCCGATGAAAATAAACAGATCGTGGTTGAACAGAACAGAACAAAGGTAAACGGGAAAGTAATTGTTGTAAATTCGCTGGGGCAGATTGTTGTCTCTGAAAACCTGACCGAATCAGCAACTACTTTAAAGCAACGATTATTTTCGGGCGTTTATGTGGTTACAGCAACTGTTGGTAATAAGCAACTCACAAAAAAGATTACAATAAGATAGTTTTTAGGTGCTTATCTATTGGGTAAGGATTCGGGATAAATGATTCCAAGAACTAAATAAAGTGATCTTCAAAGGCCCCTGTCAGAAACCGCAGGGGCTTTTTGTTTCTGAACATAATTAAAACTCCCGTGTAGGGAAGCAGGGGGAAGGTTCGTTTCTGAATCTGGCCGGAAAGCCGTACTTTTGCAGTCAAATGAATAAGAGTATGCAAAAGTATATTTTAGTACTGGTGATATTGATGTTGGGAGGTAAGGTGTTTGCTTCGAATCCGGTGGATGTGTATGAGGCGACGGTTAATATAGAGAAGGACACTACGCATGAGTATATGTGCGGACTTGCCGAGGGTGATCAACTGATCTTTTCCTATGAGTCGGAAAAAGGAGGGAAGCTGGAAAAGATAGAGGTGCTGGAGTACCCTTCATCATTGAAATTTTCAGATTACCGGACTTCCGAAGTAAAGCCCAAAACGATTACCATAACAAGTACCGGCATTTATCTTTTCCGCTTTACCAATGCAGAGAAGAAGCCGAAGGTATTTCGCTATAAAATACAGCGCATTCCGGCCGGAGAACAAACGGTTCGTTTTAACCCGACGGTTTACTGGAAGACAGCAACCGATACTGTTTGGTATAACGATGGCCAGCAATCAACGACTGTAACCGATACTGTAATTCATAACCTGACCGATCGGTTGGTTAAAGTACACTCTAAAATGAACAGTGGAGGCAATCGGACTTCTTTCAGCTTTACATTGCCACAGGGTACTATTGCATATAGCTACTATGTGGGAGTGAATCAGTCCGGTAGTAAAGCCTTTGCTGATGCCACCGGAAGTTTGCTTCGCTCTACCAGTCCTTTTATTTCAAAGATACCCGGGTATGGTCCGTTGGCTGCCCTGGCAATGAATGGAACTTCCTTCCTGACTACGCTGGTAAGCGGCGAGAGTGTAAAGTATTGGATTACCGACGCGTTAAACGGAAACCTGTTTAACGTGGAAAAGCCCTTTAAATACATTAAATATGCCGAGGTGGTAAATGATTTTTCCCGCATGACTGCTCCGCTTAAAGGAACATACTTTATCTGCCTGCAAAATGAAAATAAGCTCCAGTCGATTGATGTGACCCTAAAGGTGACGGCAGTTGCACTACGCCAGAAAAAAATAATACGTCCGATTCGTAAATTCAGGCTGGAAAGCAAAAGTGAACCTTGCTTGAAAAATTAACGCTTCATGAAGAATGAAGAATGTGTGGGGCTTGAGAGATGAAGATAAATTAGGTAGTTTGTTCTGGAATAAATGTTCGTGTAATAATAGAGGTGGAAGTACGAGATAATTGTGCTTCCATTTTTTTTTTGTAAATACCCTTTTGTATTGCGAGCAGCGGAGTTAGTTTGGGGGGATAAGAGAAAAATAGTCTCAGATTTAAAATTGAAACTATTTCTTCTGATATTAAGTGGTCTGAACGTCATGAAGTTCGCTATATTGATACTATATAAATGATGGTGTTTATGTTTTGTTAAAGAGTTGACTTGTAGTTGTTTGGGTTTGTTTTGGGTGCTGTGGTTGCTATATTGGATATGTGATGTTTATTTCCGAATCTGCTTTATTCTATCTTTGTATTCGAAGATTCGTGTTATTTATATCTTAATCCCTATATTGTTATTGAGATTAAATATCTATGATCACATGTAATGGGAAATAGAGTTGTTTTTGAGTGTGAAGATTGTATCGAAGTTGCCTTAATTCCATATATAACATATAGTTCTTTTATTAACGCAAGTATCAGATAAAAACTTTTGTCTATTCGAATTTCGTCGAATTGTGTATTTACAATTACGCCTTATGCCTTAATATCAAATAATTTACACCTTAAATTGATTGACTATGAAAACAACATCTAATCTGTTTACAGTGAATGGATTATTCCATTTTGTAAGTGTGACTGGGGAATTTGTACTGAAGTTTTTTACTTTGAAGTCTTCTTCAATACTGATGTTATTAGTTGGAAGTTTGTTTTTTCAAAGTGCTTTCGCAAGTGAGTTAGTGAAATCAGTTCGTTTACAGGTGGCATCCGGAAACTACGTCGATGAACTTTATGTCGGTTTCTTTACGAATGCCAAGGATGGTTATGACGCTTATGATTCTGAGAAAATGGACAATGGGCCCTCTTATCCTGAGATATGGACTTATGCTGATGGTGTTAAACTTGTAATTAACGGGTTGTCGACCTATACCGGGAGCAAACAAGTAGCCGTTGGTTTCCAGGCCGGACAAACTGGATCGTTTAGTATTAAAGCTACGGAGATTCTGAATTTTGATCCGGGAACTTCGGTTGTACTTACGGATAACGAAACCGGTATATCACAGAATCTGGCTCTTAATCCGGTCTATTATTTTACTTCAAATTTGAACACCTCAGACCGTTTTAAATTGACTATAACTACTCAATCGGCTACAAATGTAGATACAACAACGACTACAGTTTCGTCATCGACCTCAACCACATCGACAGTAGATACAACTAAATTAAATGTTAGTTCGTCAACTACGACTACCTCTACAACAGATACTAATGCAACTGTAACATCTACAACATCAACAGTGGATGCTGCTAGTACAGGTACTAGTTCGGGGTCAACGAGCAGTGCTACTGGTAGTTCAGATACAAACTCAATTTTCACAGCTATGCCAACCGGTAGCGGTTCGATACTTGTAACTCTTAATGATTTGACATTTATAGGATCAGGTGTAACTTTATACACTATGTATGGCAAGCGTATAACCTCTACTGCTTTGAAAGATTTGACAACCTATATAGGTTCTAATCTAAAACAAGGGATTTATATCGTGGAAGTTAAATCAAAAAAGAATTGTTGGACTCAAAAAGTTTCAATCAGATGATTTTTTGTCTGAAGAATTGTTTTGTCTTGTTCTTCACAATTTAAAATGGTCACGTCATAAGGGCAAGATGAAGATTTGTTGAGATGTTCTTCGGATTAAAATCGGACTAATATTTTAAGTTCGGAATGCATCCTGATAGCTAACCATACTGGCGAAGCGGCTGTACGCTAGTCGAATTGGAAAACATATAACCACATAGGCACAAAAGATACATAGGATTTACATAGAAATTCTATTGTGTTCGATGTGTCTATGTGGTTTTGTCGTTTTGTATCAGTGAAAAGTTGTTTAGACTGAATTTGTATTTTGTAATCTCTGGCTGGCAAAAGTGAAGTTTTTGCTAAAAAAAGAGGCTGGATATACCTCATTTTGACATATTTGGATTACATTTGCGCGATTTTATCAGCGACATTGTATTAAGAACACTTAACGGCTTGATTCTGAGAATTCAGGTGTCTGGTGTTTTGTTTTCGGAAAGTGATTATTTTCAGTAGTTTATCTTTCTGGGCGTGTCGTGTTGTTCATTGACATCGTAGCAATTGAGACAAGGCATTTGATTCGGACTTCCTTTAAACGTTAGAAACAAGGGAGATGTTCGGTGATTCCTGATATTTTTCAGTTACCGGATAATCTACAGACAGTGTTTCCTTGATTTGAATATTCCTTCCCGGCGAAGTGATCGTTCGCCATTCGATAAATTCGACTTCTAAGTACTATTTTCCCGCATAACTTCATTCAGTAAAACCAATACACATTTTATTTGAATATTGCCGTATCTCATTGAATACGATAAAAATAACCCTGAATTAATCTAAGCTTGAAGCATCAACGCATATTGGTGTGGATAGCTGTCTTTTAAATTTTATATATTATCATAATGGGAAATGTAGCAGTTTTAGTCTTGCTGATTTTAGGTGTCGCGTTTGCGTTCATCGCGATCGGCATTGGGAAAATTTTCGGCATCCATTCGACGAATCCCGAGAAAGGCGAACCCTATGAGTGTGGAATTGTGACCGAGGGTGTGACCTGGGTACAATTTAACGTGGGGTATTACCTTTTTTCGCTGGTATTCCTGATTTTTGATGTCGAAATCGTGTTCTTGTACCCGTGGGCTACCGTCTTGAAAGAGCTTGGTATGTTTGCGTGGGTTGAACTCGTTTTATTCTCTTTGTTCCTGTTCCTGGGACTTTTGTACGCATTTAAAAAGAAAGCTTTAACATGGATGTAAAGAAAGATTTTCTCCCCGACTTCCCGGGCGAGGCTTATAAAGATGATTCTGGCAAAACCAGCTTCATTGTAACCAGCGTGGATGCAATTGCCAACTGGGGACGAAGCAACTCTCTCTGGCCGCTTTCATTCGGTACCAGCTGTTGCGCTATTGAGATGATGAGTACCGTGTCGGCAAAATACGACTGGTCACGATTCGGATTTGAGGTGATGCGTGCCAGCCCCCGCCAGTGTGACCTGATAATCGTGTGTGGTACGATTACCTACAAAATGGCTCCGGTATTGAAACGTCTGTATAACCAGATGCCGGAACCACGTTACGTAATCGCGATGGGAGCGTGTGCTATTTCAGGCGGTCCGTTCTGCAAACACTCTTATTCTGTTGTTAACGGTATTGACAAATTCTTACCGGTTGACGTATATATTCCCGGATGTCCTCCACGCCCTGAAGCATTGAT
>JAUZOF010000150.1 GCA_030706585.1 Bacteroidota bacterium | reverse complement strand
GGCGGTTTTGCCATTCGACTGACGGAATTAAAAAGCGATAAAGTAACAGCAGTTCCGGAATCGTTGCATCTGAATCCATTTTACAAAAAACACCTCAATGCCGGAGGAATGCCAATTGTAAGTTCGCAACAGGTCAGGGACGAAGCATTATACAAAGCACAAGAAATTGTAGCAGGCATGCTATCAAAACGGAAAGACATTGCCCAGTACATGGTCGGAAAAGGGTGCCGGGTGATGATTCTCGGAGCTCATGAACAGGTGTGTGACCTGCCCGAATATGCCCGCATCTGCAACAGCCCCGACAGCATTGCATATTGGAACAAACGGGCACGTGGATTCGGCGGCTCACCCGAAGACGATTTCAGTTGCAGTTGCGGGGAAGAGAATCTGATCTGCTTACAGGGAGACCGTTACGAAGGCGAAAATATCCTGATTCATGAATTTGCCCACATCTTCCATACCGTCGGTATCCTTGGCGTAAATCCGGACTTCAACAAAGAACTGGAGACAGTCATGAAACACGCCATCGAAAAGGGACTCTGGAGCAAGACTTATGCACTGACCGATAAGGAGGAGTATTTTGCCGAAACCGTTCAGTCCTTCTTCAACTGCAACCGCTATTCGGAAACGCCAAATGGTGTACACAACTCCATCAACCGCAGGGAGAAGCTCAAAAAATACGATCCCGAAATGTACAACCTATTGCTGAAATATTTTGCTGAAACCGATATTCCAATTAGCAACAAAGTGCATGAGTAACCCTATTGATATAGACCAGGGAGTGATTTATTATCAATTTTTTTAATATCTAATATATGATGAAAGCATTAAAGCTATACTTTGCAGTATTACTTAGTTTCTGCCTGATTTCTTCGGTGATAAGGGCTCAAAACGGTGATCAAATTCTGGATGGAATTGGCGAAACCAGCCTAATCTCACGTTATTCTTTTAATGGGGATGTTAAGGATCTGTCACGAAACACCTTACATGGTTCCATTCAGGGTACAAATTATAAATTTATCCATGATGAACTATTCGGAAATGTTCTTTCGCTATCAGGCGATAAAGAGGCTTTTATAACCTTGCCGGGAAAATCAGTGTTAGGCGAAGAATCGCTAAGTCTTACCGGTTGGGTTTTCTTACGATCGGCAAAAAGCGGTCAGCTCCTTTTCGATTTCGGAAAAGACTTCAATTCGCATTTTATTGTTGCCCCGGTTGGAACGAAGGAAAAAGCAGGTTTCCTGACTCAGGTGACGACAAAATCAAATACTTATACAGCCAGTTCAATGGCTTTGTCCATTAATAAATGGAATCATATAGCCGTGGTTATTGATGTGCCGTCAAAAACTTTCAGTACATATCTTAACGGAAAGCTTGTTTGTGAAACAAAGAATCTAGATGTTGAGTTAAGTCAGCTTTTCGATTATAAAGCAGGTGACAAAAACAAACTTTACATTGGAAAATCAGCTGCAAAAGAAAATACCTGGTTAAATGCCAGTTTGCACGATTTCAGGATTTACAGGGTTCCATTAACAGAAATGCAGGTGACACGAATTTACCAAAATGCTTTAAAAGTTGAAGGCGCTGTCAGGACTAATGATGAAATGGTCAGCAATCTGCCCAACTTTCCGGAAAATACCCCTCAGTTGTATAATGCTTACCTCGAAAGCGTTCCTGATATTCAGGTCGAAACTGCCGTAGGGATTCTGCCTCGATTGCCCCGTTACATAAAAGGTATTTACCGTAATAACTTTAATGGACCAAAAGTAAGGGTTATATGGCCATCACCTACAGATAACAGCCAGGTGCTGACCACCGGCGCCTATACCATTTCCGGGAAAGTACCCGGCACTAACTTGCAACCCAAGGTTACCGTTGTGATTAAAGATGCAAAAGAAATGGCAAAGCCCGTCCGAACGCTGGAACCTTTCAAACTTAGCCAGATAACATTAAATTCAGACAGTCATAACCACAGTTCTAAATTTATCGAGAACCGCGATAAGTTCCTTAAAGGTCTTGCTGGTTCCAACCCCGATGATTTCCTTTATATGTTCCGCAATGCCTATGGACAGAAACAGCCCAAAGGTGCCGAACCGCTTGGTGTATGGGATAGCCAGGACTGCAAATTGCGCGGTCATGCCACGGGGCACTATCTTAGTGCGATAGCTCAGGCCTATGCGGGCACCGGTTATGATCCATCGCTTCAGGCTAATTTTGCCAACAAAATGAAGCAAATGGTCAATAGCCTCTACGAATTATCAAAATTATCCGGACAACCTCAAATACCTGGTGGTGCATGTGTATCGGATCCCAAAGCCGTGCCTCCGGGGCTGGGTAAATCAGGTTACAACTCCGATCTGAGTATGAATGGAATCCGTACCGATTACTGGAATTGGGGTAAAGGATTTATCAGCGCCTATCCGCCCGACCAGTTTATTATGTTGGAAAAAGGAGCCAGTTATGGTGGCGATGATACCCGGATTTGGGCGCCCTACTATACTTTGCACAAAATACTGGCCGGTCTTATGGATATATATGAAGTCAGTGGTAACGAAAAGGCTTTGGATATAGTTAAAGGCATGGGCGACTGGGTTTATGTCCGATTAAGCCAGCTTCCTGATCAAACACTTATCAGCATGTGGAACAAATACATAGCTGGCGAGTTTGGGGGCATGAACGAAGCGATGGCCAGACTGTCAAGATTAACCAACGAACCACGCTATATGAAGGCTGCAAAGATGTTCGATAATATCAAGGTTTTCTATGGCAATGCTGAACATTCGCATGGATTGGCCAAAAATGTTGACACGTTCCGTGGTTTGCACGCTAACCAACACATTCCTCAAATTATTGGGGCACTTGAAATGTATCGTGACTCACATGCTCCGGAATATTTCAATATTGCAGATAACTTCTGGTACATGTCAATTAATGATTATATGTACAGTATTGGAGGAGTTGCCGGTGCGCGTAACCCGGCAAATGCCGAATGTTATATCAGTCAGCCGGCTACACTTTACGAAAACGGCTTCTCTGAGGGCGGACAGAACGAAACTTGTGCGACCTACAATCTGCTCAAATTGTCAAGCGACCTTTTTCAGTTTGAGCAACACGCTGAATTAATGGATTATTACGAACGCGGGCTTTATAACCATATTTTGGCTTCGGTAGCCGACAGTACACCGGCAAATACCTATCATGTACCTCTCAGACCGGGCTCGGTGAAACAGTTTGGAAACGACGACATGAAAGGTTTTACCTGTTGTAACGGTACTGCACTTGAAAGCAATACCAAATTTCAAAACTCTATCTATTTCAGAAGCACTAACAATCAGGCTTTGTACGTAAACCTTTTTATTCCATCAACATTACACTGGACTGAAAAGAACATCACCGTAACACAAACAACCGCTTTTCCGAAAGAAGACCATACGCTATTAACGATTAAAGGCAAAGGTACGTTTGACCTGAAAGTGCGCGTACCACATTGGGCAACCAAGGGATTTTTTGTAACGATTAACGGTAAGCCCGAGAAAGTCAACGCCGAGCCGGGAAGTTATTTAACCTTGAGCCGTAAATGGAGCGATGGCGATAAAATTGAGTTGCGTATGCCTTTCCACTTTTACCTGGAACCGGTGATGGATCAGCAAAACATTGCAAGCTTGTTTTATGGCCCGGTTTTACTGGCAGCACAGGAACCCAGCCCTCGTAAAGACTGGCGTAAAATTACCCTTGATGCAAACGATATAAGCAAATCAATATCAGGCAACCCTGAACAATTGCAATTTACGATCGATGGTGTGGTTTTTAAACCATTCTACGAAACTTATGGCCGCCATTCGGTGTATTTGGATGTCATGCTAAAGTAAGTTTCAGACTTTGAAAATGTTATTTAGAGGGACAACAAAAGCCGTTTAATCAGTGGTTAATCACTGATTAAACGGCTTTTTACGTTGTCGCAGCTATCAGCTGCTCCTATTTTAGGTCCAAGTTTTGAAAACTTGAACCAGAAGTTACCTCACATTCTTGCGACAAGAGGGGAAGCTATTAAAGATTCAATTCTCTCCTTAGATTGCTTTGGGAAAACAACCTCAAGTTCGTGTTCTTCCCCTTCTTTCCAATCATTTATTGCACTATAAAGAACATCTAAATATAGTTTCAATACCTGATCATTAAAGCTGGGTATATCATCGTGAACAATAATAATTCTATGATATTCCATCCAATGAAAATCCCTTAAACAGTCAGATAAAGCATTCCAATTGAACCCAAAATAATCAGGGAAATTTAATTTTGAGTATAGATCCTCCAATAAATCATCTTCATCTATTATTTTATCAATATGAACAATAAAAGACCTGTGATCAATAAGGGAAAATGTGTCATCGACGTAAATAAAATTTTTCATAGCTACCATTTTATAGATATATATGTCTTGTAATGATTTGGAGTATACCAAATATCTCACTGTTCGCCGTAACCTATCAACAAGCTGAATTACAACACCAAAACCGCTCTCGGCCGTTCGGCGACAGGCTCCGCCTTCGACGTGATAAATACAAAGCCTCCGGCTTTACTTTAGCAAAAGAAGCTCCACCTTTCCGTCAAATATACTACATTAGTGAAACCGTCGGGGCGAAAACCGGGTTCAGTGCAGCCGGGATTTTATCGTTGATTCATCGGATGGCTTCAAGTCATCCGATGAATATTCCACACTTCACAAACCTACCAATTTCCCCCACACAAGACCAATCTATTCAATAATAATTACCCACCAAAGCCTCAATACCCCCGATTAAAGTCAATAAGCATTACAAATCCCTTTAATCACCAAAGGGAGGATCATAGATCACACCCCTACAGTATTCGCATTGATAACAAAATGCCTAGTGCCGCTTCTGAAATATCTCCGGATATTTCCGGATAAAATAGATCGGGGTACAACTCCAGGCATGACAATAGCTATTGATTGGAGCAAAGTTGTATGGCGAAACGAAATCATCTTCCGGCACATAGACTTCCCAGAAGGTATCAGCCCCTTTATGGATCATACCTCCCCAATAGGTGGTAACCAGATCGTATGCCTCCTGATTTAAATCACAATCAATCAGGGCTTGCACTACATAATGATACAGGTAAGGACCGCCGGGTTTTAAGGCTTTATTGTCTTTCAGCAATCGACGGAGTATCTCTTTCCCTTGTTTTTTATCTACCACTTTGGCTAAAATCATCCATACTTGTGAGGCGTATGAAACCTGCTTCTCTTTTCCACTGACAAAGTAGCCTTGTTTGGCATCGTATAATGTCAGTGCCGCTTTTTTCATTTGGCTAATCAGGCCGGGAATGTATGCCACCTCTTTCTCTTTGCCGAGACTTTTAGCCAGTTTGTACGTTTTATCCAGTGCAAAAATATACATCCCCTGTTCGGCCACTTGCTTGTTTAATTTTTCATTCCAATCCACAAATTGCCAAAGGTTTGCTTTATCAGCCTTCGCCGAACTGAATAATTGATTTTTATCCAGCATGTCCGGAATCAATTGCACCTGTCTTTTTGCAACACTCCAAAGATCCAATGCAGTTTCTTTGTCGCCGGTTTGTTCCACATAATCATTCAATACGGCATTGTAAAGCAAGGCATATTCATACAAATAGAACGGAACGCGTTGCGGATGCGGAACAGGTTTCTCAAATACGGTATGATTCAGATAACCATTATCTTTCGAAAGTCCGGCCATAAGGTATAAACTGCGTTTTACCAATTCCCTGTTTTGAAAAGCATAATTGTCAGCCGACATTTGCAGGTACAGATCGCCAATCCAGAGTCTGTGGTCGCGTTTAGGACCATCTTCGTACACGGTCTGCATACATTCCTTCAAGGTGTTTTGCGCCACTTTATCAATCTGTCTGACGATTGCCGGTGTATATTCCGGAAGTTCTGCAATTTTCTTATTGGCCGAAGTTACTGCGTCAAATTCCATATTGGTAAAACAGAATTCTGCATACGGAGAAGAGCCCACGTCTTCAATCTTTATGTATCTGCAAGAAAGTCTGCGTGGAATAGTAATGGTGGCAGGGAGTTGTTCGACGGTAACGGTTTCATCCTGTAGCCAGGCCCGACTAATGTTTCCGTGAAAATTATCGAAAGAGGTGGTTACTTCCGCTGGCACTTCACCGAAAGTAAATTTCAGGCGAAGAGGTGCATCCATATCCGATTTGTACTCTCCAACCGAGAATGTAAAATACCCGGTGTAATGATCACCGAGGTCAAGGATAATTCCGCTTTTATCCTTGAAAGAAGAAGAATATAAGTCCTTTACAACTCTTGGTTTGATCGCTTTTTTATGCTGAAAAGCGTTGGTATCATCTACGACATCCACCTGATATTCAGGTTTTATTTTGGTGTGAATGAGTTTCGGGGTATTATCCGCAGCTTTCTGAAGCCAAGCTTGTTTTTGACTATCGGAAAAATAATTCTGTGCCACACCATGGATTGTACTTAGCATCAAGGCAGATAAAATAATAAGCTCTCTCATTGTGATATAAATTAATTGTAAAGTAAAAAAGGCTCTCCAGATGAAGAGCCTTTCTCAATTGTATTAAACCAGATACCTATTGTACAGAAACTTGTACTTTCTGTAAATCTTCTGTTTTCGATGAACTTCCTACGTAAAGTGTATAGTTGATTTTTTCCACTTTCAAGGATTTGCTATCCACATCCCAGTATGCCAGTTCTTTTACTGGTACTTCGACTTGTACCATTCGGCTTTCACCCGGATTCAAATAAATTTTCTCAAACCCTTTCAGTGCTTTGACCGGGCGGTCTACTTTCGCATTTTCGAATCCTGCGTAAACCTGCACCACTTCGCCACCATTCATTTTACCAGTATTGGCTACTTCAACGTTTACCTTTATCACATCGTTTTCTCCATATGCAGATTTATCGGTTGACGGATTACCAAAGGCAAACTTCGTATAACTCAATCCATATCCAAAAGGGAAAGAGACTGGGATATTCTTTTTCTCGGCCAAAGTGTAACCAATATAATAACCATAATCTACATTAAAGGGATTCTGAAATCTATTATCTTTAACATCCCACGGGTCTTGTCCATACAATTGACTGTATGGAATTGCAGGATAGTCATTTTCGTTTTTATATATACTATATGGCAATTTTCCCGATGGATTTACTTTACCAAATAAAATATTAGCTAAGGCATAACCGCCATTTTGTCCCGGAATACCTGCTACCAATAAAGCCGGTGCTCTATTTATCCACTGATCAACAACCGGAGTTCCTCCACCAAAGAGTACCACAGCAGTATTACTACAGAATCTTCTTGATAGATTTATCAAATTGATGTCATCCTGGTGAAGATTCATATCATATCGATCACCACTTCCTACCAAAGGCATAATACTTGTTCCTTCTGAAAAATGCATGTTTTCACCTTGGTCAAGAGATGTAAAGCCAGCACAAACCACAATAGCATCAGCTCTGGAGGCCAGTTTTTCAAATTCCTCTTTATTTTTTCCGTCTGTGTACCAAACAGCCACTTTACTATCTTTCAAGAACGATGTAAGCCCTTTGTATGGAGTAATACGTTTATAGTTAGGAACATCCGGAATATGACCTAGTTCACCGAGATTATGGTATTTTGCCAGTTCGCCTACTAAGAGTATATTTTTGATTTTTGAAGTAGAAAAAGGAAGTACTCCATCATTTTTCAGCAATACCATTCCCTTTTCTGCGGCTTCCTGAGAAACAGCTTCATTATTATGACGAACATTCCGATCTAATCTGTGAGGGTTGTTTACCCCGATTTCCAGTTTCTTTCTCAACACTTGTAATACTAGTGCATCGATATCCCCCCAGGTAATTTCTTTACGATCAATAGCTGCCATGATGGAGTCCTGACTGTAAAAATGGGACATTGGCATTTCGATATTTACACCTGCTTTGATGGATGGAACAGTATGATATATTCCATTTTCCCAGTCAGAAATTACAAAGCCGTTAAATCCCCATTCGTTTCTTAAAATATCGGTCAGAAGATGTTTGTTTTCGCCACAATATACACCGTTCACTTTATTATAGGCACTCATCATTGCATCAAGATGCCCATCCTGTACAACCATTCTGAACTGAGGTAAATAAACCTCTCTCAAAGCTCTTTCGCTCACATTAGCACTTACATCAAAACGAACATTTTCAATGCTATTTAATGCAAAGTGTTTTGCCAGGGCCATTACTTTTCCTGTAGATTTTACGCCTTTTGTCAATTCTGTTCCTAAAGCACCTGCAAGATAGGAATCTTCTCCGTATGACTCTTCGCTTCTACCTCCTTTGGGATTTCGCAATAGATTAAGTGTCAAACCACCAAAAGCTGTTCCTCCGGATGCTTCCATTTCTGTTGCAATGGCTTTTCCCACTCTATTCTCCAATTCTTTGTCGAATGTAGCACCTCGCAATGAAGTTGCTGGAAATGCAGTCCATCTTCCTGCGTCTTTTACGCCCTTATGTCCATCGGTATAAAGTAATTGCGGAATTCCCAACTTCTTATTTCCGCCACTACAACTAATAGAAGACTTATTGGTCAACCCTTTATTAATCATTGATTTAAATAAATATTGAAGGAAGTCATCCACACCGTAGATTTCTTTGATTTTCTCTTCAGGCGTCATTTTAGATAAAATCTCCTCCGCCTTGTCTTGCTTTTGCTGTGCATTTGCAACACCAGGTATTACGCACAAACCACCAATAAGCAGTGATACGATATATATAATATTCTTTTTCATTATATCGGAATTTAGATGTTCTTGATTATGGATTTATTTTAGTTTAAAGTTATAT
>JAUZOF010000015.1 GCA_030706585.1 Bacteroidota bacterium | reverse complement strand
GTAAAAACTGTATCTGAGCAAGTTAAGAATGTATATCTGAGCGGAAATTACATTGTGTCTGAATTTGCTTTGGCAAAAGAATCGGATGTTACTATGGCAGTTTATGACGTGCAGGGCAAACTGATGGCAAAATACACCAACTGGTTTAGTGCAGGCAGCAACAAAAAAGTGATTGATACCACTCTGCCTACCGGCATCTATATCGTGAAAATCACATCTGATGAATTCTCCGTTTCGACGAAGGTAATCAAATGATATTATAATTGTTGAGGTAGATTTTGATGGTTTACCGACAGCCGGATCAAGGATCTGTGATAGATTCTGATCCGGCTTTTTTATACCGCCTTTGTCAGTTCTCACGAAGGTGAATGCTCATGCAAAGGTGGTGAGTAATACTTGAAAATGCGATGGCGGTACTCTGAAATGCAAGAGCGACATCCGGAAATACGAGGGAGGCGATGAAAAAAGATAGGGCAATATTCCGGATATGAAAATGCTGATTTCGAGGGCGACTAATGAATGATTTATTGTCGGATATATTTTAGGCAATAGCTATCTTTGTGAGTACTTATTGAAACCTGATAACCATTATGATTAGACACAAAAAACAATTACTTACCATCGTCTTATTCATCGCCGGATGTATTGGCTCAAATGCCCAAAAACAGAATATCTCCGAACGTAAACAGCTGTTTGACTACAACTGGAAATTCAATTTAGGCGATGATCCCGATGCCGGAGCTATAAATTTCAACGATACCGGTTGGCGGAAACTTGATTTGCCACACGACTGGAGTATTGAAGGAAAAACAGATCCGAGGAACCCGATGAGTGGGGCAGGAGGGTATTTCCCTGCTGGAACGGGATGGTATCGGAAGCAATTCAATGTGCCGGCTGACTGGAAAGGCAAACGCATCTCTATATACTTCGAAGGGGTGTATATGAATTCTGAAGTCTTTTTCAATGGGAAATCCGTTGGTGTACATCCTTACGGCTATACGTCATTCGAATATGACCTTACTTCCTTTGTGGATTATGGCAAAGAGAATGTCATTTCCGTTCGGGTGGATAACTCGCAACAAATCAACTGTCGCTGGTATAGTGGGTCCGGCATCTACCGGCATGTATGGATGTATGTGAGCAATCCTGTCCATGTTGCGAATTGGGGAGTAGCGATTACCTCACCTGAAGTCTCGGCTCAAAAAGCCACCGTTGAGGTCAAGACTCTTGTCAAAAATGAAACGGGAAAACCTCAAAATATAATTCTAAACACAGAGCTCACTGGTGAAAACAGAATTAAGCAGGCTCTTAATCCTATTCATGTACAGCTTGAGGCAAATAGTACAAAGGAAATAACACAAATTATTTCTGTTAATAAACCGTTGCTCTGGAGCCCCGAGACTCCTCACTTATATCAGGCAAAAATCAGCGTAATCCATGATGGTAAAATAGTGGATGTGTTGAATAAAAACTTTGGTATCCGCTCTATCCAATATTCTGCGGAAAAAGGATTTCAGCTCAATGGCAAAACCATCAAGATAAATGGAGGGTGTGTCCACCACGATAATGGTTGCCTCGGTGCTGCGGCGTATGATCGGGCCGAAGAACGGAAAGTGCAGTTGCTGAAAGCCGCAGGATACAATACGGTACGGACTTCACACAATCCTCCTTCGGAAGCATTCCTGAACTATTGTGATAAACTCGGATTGATGGTGTTGGATGAAGCATTTGATGGATGGCGGGTCAGTAAGAATTCGCACGACTATTCGAAAGTGTTTGATGCCTGGTCACAACGCGATATCGAGTCGATGGTGTTACGAGACCGAAACCACCCGTCCGTAATCATGTGGAGTATCGGCAATGAAATCATCGAACGCAAGAAGTCAGAAGCAGTTGAAACAGCAAAAAGACTTGCCGGTTATGTTCGGCACATTGACACGACTCGTCCTGTTACCTCTGCCATGACCACATGGGATAAGGATTGGGAAATATTCGATTCCCTGATGGCGGCGCATGATATTTGCGGATATAATTATCAAATGCACAAGGCGGAATCGGATCATCAACGGGTACCTTCCCGTGTTATTCTCCAGACAGAATCCTATCCACGGGATGCCTTCAGTAATTGGAATATGGTGCAAACCCATAATTACATCACCGGTGATATTGTTTGGACGGCCATGGACTACCTGGGTGAGTCGGGCATTGGCCGTTATTATTATCCGGGCGATCCTAAAGGAGAACATTGGGAACGTGATTTTTATCCATGGCACGGAGCTTATTGCGGCGATATCGACCTGACCGGTTGGCGAAAGCCGATTTCCCACTACCGCAATCTGCTGTGGAACGATACCGAAAAACTTTATCTGGCGGTACGTGAACCCAATCCCGATAATGGTAAAATCAGTGAAACGCTTTGGTCAGTCTGGCCAACATGGGAAAGCTGGACATGGCCCGGTCGTGAAGAGAAACAAATTGAGGTAGAGATTTACTCGAAATATCCGAAAGTACGTCTTTACCTGAATAATAAATTGGTCGGGGAAAAGCAAACCACAAAAGCCGAAGAATTTAAAGCAACTTTTCCGATCGTATATACTGCAGGCGTGTTGAAGGCTGTAGGCGTAGTTGGTGAAAAAGAGGTCGAAAGTAAACTCCTGAAAACAGCCGGAGCACCTGCCGCAATTAAACTGACCGCGGATCGAAAAGAGATAAAGGCAAACGGACAGGATTTATCTTATGTAACCGTTGAGGTAGTTGACAAATATGGCATATTGCAACCCAATGCCGATAACCGATTGCAATTTACAGTAACCGGACCGGGAGTAATTGCCGGGGCGGATAATGCTGATCTGAAAGATACGGATAGTTATGTATCCAACAATCGCAAGACATGGCATGGCCGGGCGATGGTGGTAATCAAAAGCACTAAAAACGCCGGAGAAATAAGGCTGAGTATTCGTGGAAATGGATTATCGGAAGCTTCTGTCATCATTAAATCATTGCCTGTAGATCTGTAAGCAGCAAATAGTCTGTTATTAGGCATCGTGCTTAATTCGTGAGTGGTATTTGACCGATTTATATGCCGTCTCCGATAGGCTCGATGCCTAATTTTGTGATGTTGAGTCGAGTTAGCGATTGCGAACTTCCCTGTCCTGTGTGTGAAGAACGGAGTTTTACATTGTGTGCATTTTGACAAAGCAAACAGGTTAGCTATTTTCAATTAACCAACCCTGAAATCTGAATACATGAGAAAAGCAATATCCAGTCGGATCTATACTTCTCTCTCTCTTTTTTTTTGTTTATAGAAAAGGTAACAGAACTATATAATCATGATAGTTGTTTATTTCTTTGACGATTCTTTTTTACATTAACCTTATTACTGAATTAATATTTACACATGAGTAAACTGCTCTCATAATGACTGAATATTCTTTTTCCCTTTATTTTAATAACCAAATTACTCAATTATGAAAAAGACATCTATCTTTTTGAACATGAAGAGGTGGAAGACGCTCGGCCTCTTTTCGTTAGCGATTTTGGCAGCTTCTTCAACCTATGCACAGGATGTGACTACCGGGCTGCAATTGTATTACTCGTTTGATAATGTATCCGGAGGTTCAGTCCCTGATGATTCTGGAAAAGGTTTGATCGGATCAGAGATGGGATCACCTACAGTCGTAGCCGGAAATAGCGGAAATGCATTGTATTTTGCCACCCAGTCTGATTATGTACAGTTGCCAAACGATATCACAACGTCGTTGACTGATTTTACAATAGCAGCCTGGGTAAATGTGGATAAGTTGCAATGGTGGCCACGCATTTTTGATTTTGGAACAGGACAAACCAACTATATGTTTCTTTCTCAGGTTGGAAACGGGTATCTTCGTTTTGCGATAAGAACAGCTACAGTAGATGAACAACAAATCAATAGTACTACTGCTATTACTACCGGAACATGGGTGCATGTTGCAGTAACTGTACAAGGAAATACGGGTACTATGTATATTAACGGTGTGGCTGTTGGTACCAATACCAACATGACTCTGACTCCGTCTTCTTTGGGTTCAACTACTCAGAACTATATTGCGAAGTCTCAGTTTCCCGATCCCGCTCTTGTTGGTGCTGTTGATGAATTCCGCGTATACAACAGAGCTTTAACCAATACGGATATTGTTGCGCTCACCGGTCTTGATGAATTGAAAAAACAACAGACGGCTCTGGACTTGGGTGCTATTTCAAACGTTACCTCTAACCTTACCCTGCCTACAACAATGGGAACTAAAGGTGTTACAGTAAGATGGGCTACTTCAAATGCTTCAATGATTGATACATTGGGAGTACTGGTGTCTCGTCCCGATAAATACAATACTCCGGTTCTTCTGACAGCGACTTTATCTCAAACACTTGGTGGTAAGGTTTATACTTTGACCAAACAATTTACAGCAACGGTTTCAGCCTTGAATCCTGTGGCAACATCAGAGTTGTTGGCTGACTGGAATTTTGCGTCAGGCAACATCTTTTTGGATGGTGATACGATTAAAGTGACGGATGCTTCCGGAACCGGTTTGGTTGGAAAACTGATGGATGTGGCACGAATCAGAACCATTGGTAATACAACGAAATATAATGTGCTCGATCTGGGAAACAATCAGGGATACTTCGATATGGGCAGTCAGATTGGAGAGGCCGTATATTCCCTGAGTGATTTTACAATGGCCGGATATTTCCGCATGGATGAAACCTATACAGGTAACTCAGACTGGGGTAACAACCTATTCAGCTTTTCCAATACTGAAAATGACCTGAGTGATCCCAAAGGAACCATGTATGCTTGTCTTGGAAAAACGAATTATGCGATTACCTCCGGCGCATGGAATAGTGGAGGTGAAACCTATCTTAATCCTTATAAAACTCCGACGACAGGAACATGGCATCACTATGCCTATACCCAAAACGGATCAGTCGGTACTATCTATTTTGATGGTGCGGTGGTAACATCAGGATCTGTAGCAGCATATCCTTTCAATACTTTGCGAATCGATGGTGTAAAAGGTACACGTTTTAACTGGATCGGTCGCCCTCCTTATGGAGCTCCGGATTCTTATTTACGTAAGACTCTCGTTTACGGTCTGCAAATGTATAATGTAGCTTTGACAGCAAATGATATGATTAATACTTTAATGGTTCCGGATACACTTGCAGCCTTGAACCAGGCTTATGCTGAAAATCCAGATTATGTAAGTACTAGTATTACTACAGAAGTAAATAATTTATCTATAGGAGATACTACTGCTGTTTCAGCAAATCTGACTTTGCCTACTAAAGGAACATTGGATCCGACTGTCTCTATCGCATGGGCATCTAACCACAATGAGATCATTAGCACTACCGGTGTGGTTACAAGTCCTTCTTACCACGCTTACAACGTAAAACTGACTGCGACGTTATCTCAAGGTGTACAAACTAAGTCCAAAGTATTCAATGTAACAGTATTGCCAAAAGCAGGTACTGAGTTTACCAATAACCTGGTTGTAAAATATGATTTCAACACCGTAACCAACGATACTGTCGTAACTGATGGAGCTGAAAAACACTTTACAGGTATTGTGAAAAATGATGCAAAAATCCGTACAATCGGTACTTCTGCAACCGGTACTTACAAAGTATTGTCATTGGGTGATAGCTTGAATACCAAAGGTTACTTTGATATGGGTACAGAAGTAGGTAAGGTTATGTACGGTTTAAGTGATTATACCGTTGGTGCTTACTACCGCATTGATCCTGCTTACACAGCTCTTAGCTCAAACGGTAACTTCTTATGGAATTTCTCTAACTCAAAAGATATCATCAACGATCCTACAGGTTATATGATTGGTAGCCTTAGAAATCAGGCAGCTACTATCACCGGTGGAAACTGGGGTGGTGAGCAAACTGTAGCATTGGGAGCATTAGCTAGTACAGGTGGCTGGCACCACTTCCTGTATACACAGAAAGATACAATTGGAACAATCTATGTTGATGGCATGGTGGCACAGTCAGGAACTGTCAAACAACGTCCAATCAATACATTAGTTAAAGACCAACGTCTTGGAACTTTATACAACTGGATCGGTCGTTCTTGTTATACCGGTGATGTTTATCTTCGTCAGGCGCTTGTAGCTGATTTCAGAGTGTACAGTAAGGCATTGACAGAAGAAGAAATTCAAACAGGATTAGCTATCAATGATATGATGGGTGCTCTTGATGCTGCTTATGCTGCAAATACCGGAATGTCTGTAGCTTCAGTAAAAGCAAGCCAATACAAAGTAATTGCATCTGAAGGCCTGATCACAATTCAGGGATTGAACGGTGGCGAAAAAGTATCTTTGTTTGACATTACAGGTCGTCAGTTTAAAGTAACTACACCTTCTTCAATTACGGTCAAGTCAGGTATGTATATTGTAAAAGTAAATGACTATGTAACTAAAGTGATTGTTAAGTAATCGCTTCTGTGAAATAGAAAACTTCATTATTATTATTATTATTATTATTATTATTATTATTGTTATTGCGGTAAACGGTTGGGTAAATGCCCACTGTTTACCGCTTTTCTTTTTTGTTGGTTGCCGAAATCTTGAGAGAATTTAATTTTGTACAGTTACAGATAAATTCTGAGCTTACGCTGAAAGATTCAGTTCGGTAGTAATTCATTCCGGCCAGGTAACAAGGAGATATCTTGTAGCCATTTAATCGTTAATGGGTTGTGGTAGGATAATCATCCTATATGACCATATTTTATACCATGCTCTTTAGCCGTGTATGTACCTTTGTGTCAGATTTAAAGACTTTGTACAGAAAATACCTGGTCAAATAAATAATACTTTAAACACTGCTTATGGGGAAATAATACTTTGTATTCTAATCGATTTTAAGGAGGCTTTTGAGCCGGACTTTTCCTTTTTTTACAACAAATATCTTCGGTCTAAATGTGTCCGAATCTAAACGGATCGCTTTCTGATCTTAAAAATTATTCTAATGAGAAACAAACTGCTTTTGATATATATCTTATTTTTTCTGGGAATAGGATACAGCAGCATGCAGGCCCAAACTTTATTGAACATTAAAAAGTTTGATGGCACTGACAAATTTCTGAATCTGACTACTCTTGGTAAGATTACATTTTCCGATGTAAATCTTATACTGAACTACTCCGTTGGCAACGATGAACCGGTAACCCTCTCGTCTGTAAAGAAAATCGTTTTTACCTCGGCTACTGGAGTAAACCAGATCATGGCTGACCGTAAAGCTATCCGGATTTATCCCAATCCTGCAACAACCTACATAGAATTGAAGAATACCCCGGAGGGTGAGTTGAATGTTGCTGTTTATTCGGTAGCAGGTTCTTTAGTATTAAATCTTCAACTTGATTCGGATTCCCGCCAGATTAACGTGAGTGGTTTACCGAAAGGATTGTATTTGATCAAAGTCAATAACCAGGTTGCAAAATTCTCCAAAATATGAAGAAATACGGACTCATTTCCCTTTGCGTGATTTCGCTAGTCACTCTTTTTGCTCAAAAGAAACTCAGCATATTTAAAACAGATACATCAAAACTGGGAGTCGCTATTGGTGCCGTTTACAGCATCACTTTTAGCAGTGATAAGTCAGGCATGAATATCCATAACTCGGACAAATCCGTAATGACTCTCCCAGTTGCTACGATTGATAGTATTACTGTAAATGATGTCGAATTGCAGGATTTGCCATCTGTGGTTACCGGTACTGTTTCCGGCATTTCATATACTACCGCGGTGTGCGGAATGAAGCAAGTTTCAACAGGAACATCAGTCGTTACCGAAAAAGGAATTTGCTGGAGTACATCACAAAATCCTACCGTTAACGATTCCAGGGCTATTACCACCTTAGGTACCGATTCTTCGACTGTAAGCCTGGTTTCGTTGATCGCAGGAAGCAAGTATTATGCAAGAGCGTATGCCCGCAATGCTTTTGGGGTATCATACGGTGCGCAGGTTAGCTTTACGACTACCAGCTATTCACTTCCCGTTGTGGAAACGGTATCTGCTGTTTATAATTATAGTGCCAATAATGCTCTCTGCGTGGTAAATGTGAAAAGTAACGGAGGATGTGCATTGTCACAGCGAGGTGTTTGTTGGTCGACCACTCCTAATCCGACTATTGCAGATAGTAAGTTTGCCAGTGGTACTTCTACCGGGCAGTTTTACGCTTTGATGTCAAATCTGTCTCTCAATGCAACCTACTATGTGCGCTCTTATGCAACTAACAGTGTTGGTACATCTTATGGAAACCAGTTGGTGGTAAGAGCATTGATGGGTAACGTGACCTTTACAATGGGAATTGATTCAACCGCCAATCCTGAACCGTATCGCCTGATTAAATCTGCAATGGATAGTGCTTGCTATTATTACAACCGATATACCACATTTTCGGCTAATATATATGTCTATTATAATTCCGGTATTCCAACGGCTCAGGCGTCTTACCATGGAAGTATCGGGTTTGGATCGAATACTACCTATATGTGGGTAGGTACTGCTATGCACGAGATGGCTCACTATTTTGGTTCAGGTACCACTACTGTTTGGCAAGGAAAAATGGTAAGTAATGTCTGGACTGGAACAAATGCCTCTACTTTGCTTAAAACTCTAACCGGTGAAACGCTTAAAGGTGATGCAATGCACTTCTGGCCTTACGGTATAAATTACAAATCGGAGATTACGTCCTTAGGTGACGCAACTGCCCAGAAGAACGGACTCATTATTCATGCTAAAATCGTGCAGGCGATGTGTAAGCTTGATTGTGGATTATAAATGATAAAGAGGTTGACTATCCGGTTAACCTCTTTTTTTACACGTCCAGGGTGTAAAAAATGTCTCTATTTCTTCCTCTTGTAAAGAGGATACATTTCTCTGGCTATTTTTTTCAGATGAGTGAAAATATGATTCGGGTGTTTTGTGAGATATTATCAGGTGTGTTCAGATTTATCTGCAGAATAACAGTTCCTTATTGTGCTATATCTATGGAGTTTCTTCCCCGGGTTAAGGTTTTAAAGTCGCTGAGAATTCAAAAAACAAATCCACCTCCGGCATTTGCCCTGAATTTTCCGTTCAGATACGGTTTGTTTTCGACGGAAATGAGGACTGAAGGCCTAAGAGTATGTTTCAATATTCCGTGTGATATTCTTTCTGCGATTAGAATACTAAAAAAAGAATCAATTGTATATCGCTGATGTCTGTTGGCATTTGTAGTGTGATTCTATTGGTATAACACAAATACACGCCCGGGGGTATTTTATTTGCCTGGAAAAAGTATTTTTAATGGTAGTGAAAACGGTCATTTTGCTGTTTTTTCAATGGAATTCCGGCGGTGAATATATCGTCACCCTATTTGAACGTATAGTTTCCTTGCTTTTTTGTTCCGAATGTAATTTTGTACTGAAATAATATCGCTAATTAGGTTTATTCAACTAAGTAATTTATCATGAGAAAACACCTTACTCTATTCTTGTTATTCATTTCATGTTGTTTGCTCTCATTTGGTCAGACTACGCGTACGACCATTACTCTTCCCGAAGGTGTAGTGACTGTTTCTTCTTATACCAATGATTCTATTGTTATAAACGGAAAAACAGATTTACACCTGACTGCATTGTTTAATCCTTTGGTTAATAGTATTATCAATCTTAATTCTGAAGATTCATGGGTTATTATTGATAATATCCGTCCTGCAACCGTTGTCAGTTCCTTGCTTTCCAGTATTTATGTAAATGGGCAAGCCGCAGCTCTTAATACAAACGTGCGGGTATCAATGTATAAACAAGGTACTGTAATCATTCCTCAATCGTCAACTTTCCAGCCGCTGACAGTTTATAACGATCAGAATTTTACAGGTACTTCCCAGAAGTATTCACTTTTTACCTTCTACAATTCGCTGGGAGCCATGGATAACAAGATTCAGTCTTTTAAATTGAAAAGAGGTTACATGGTTACAATGGCTACCAAGTCAGATGGAACAGGATACAGCCGTTGTTTTATTGCTGATAACTCTGATTTGGAAGTCCCGGTAATGCCTGAATTGTTGGATCAGAAAGTTTCTTTTATCCGTGTATTTGCCTGGAATTATGTCTCTAAAAAAGGATATTGCAGTTCCGATGCGACTCCTTTGAATAAAGTAAATGCAACCTGGGGGTATGATTGGAGCGCATATGGTGCAACAACTGCTAATTTTGAATATGTACCAATGCATGCCAAGCTAACCTGGGCTCCGTTTACTCAAATCAATTCACTGCAATTTGTGACTCAAAGTCTTGGGTTTAATGAGCCGGACCATCCCGAACAGCATAAGGATGATAATGGCGGAAAGGCGCTGACTGTTTCACAGGCTTTGGCTCAATGGCCCGATATGATAAAAAGCGGATTGCGACTGGGGGCACCTTCGTGTACCGATGCAAATTGGCTTTATGCCTTTATGGATAGTTGTAAAGCTAAAAACTATCGTGTGGATTTCGTAGGATGGCATGCTTACTGGGGTGGAAAATCTCCGCAAAACTGGTATAATGACCTGAAAGCAATACATGATAGAACCGGTCGCCCAATTTGGATTACTGAATGGAATAACGGTGCTAACTGGACAAATGAATATTGGCCAACATCAGATCATTCCCTTTCACCCGCAAATGCTGCAAAACAGTTGAGTGACATAAAAGGAATTCTTCAGGTGTTGGATACTGCTCATTTTGTTGAACGTTATGCTATTTATGATTGGGTTCAGGATTGTCGTGCAATGATTTTGGCCGACACATTGACTCCGGCCGGAAAATATTATGCAGCCGATAATGCCCCAATGGCTTTCAATCGCGTCAATGAGGTAATCCCTACATTTAATTACGGAACCCCATCTCTATCAATCTCATTTTCTGTACTATCCAAAAAGTCAACCATATCAGTTTTTGATCCAAACTTTGAAAATTATTCAGGAATGATTTTAGAGAAGAAGATGGATAATGGTGAATATGTAGAGTTATTTAATACCGATAATCATTCGACTGTAAATTATCTTGACACCCTGGATCTCAATGCTGCCAGCAAAATCCGGTACCGGGTGCGCTCAAAACTTCCCGGAGGACTTTTGTCGGCTTATTCCAATGAAGTCGGTTATGATGTCACCAGTGGAACATCTGATGTTCATTACGGAAACTTATCATTAGGGAATGTTGACTGGAATACTGTATTTTTCAAACAGGGGATAACTAATCCGGTTGTAATTATGGGTTCTCCAACCAATAAGAATATATCTGTATTGCTATGCCCCAGAACAAAATTGATTAGTGCATCCAGCCGCTTCGGAGTTCAATTGGCACCGTGGTCATATCAGGGCGTTTCTTCATTGTCAAATGAAGAGAAGATCTCTTATTTCATTACGAATAAAGGCACTTATGACTTAGGTGGTTTAAAAGTAATTTCAGATCGGGTAACCGGTGTCAGTGGGAGTTGGGTTTCTGTAACATTCCCAACAGCTTTCGATACTATTCCGGTGGTTCTTACTTCTGAGTATATTGCCTCTTCAACCTTTCCTGTTACTACCCGGATTAGAAATGTAACAAAAACCGGTTTTCAGGTGAAATTGCAGAAAGAGTCAAAGGTGACTGCTGCATTACCAACAGAAACAGTTTCTTATATGGCAATCACTCCGGGTGTTGGTTCTTACAACAACGATAAAATCACTGTGGGCAGAACAGGTAACACTGTTGGTACAACCTATTCATCTATATTATATGGTGACAGTGTGGCGAATCCTATTTTCCTGCCACAAATGCAAACCTGTAATGACGATACTGTAACGGCAACCTTACGTTGTCTGACAATCGGCATAAAATCAGCGACCATAGTAAAACAGCGCGAGAGATCATATAATCAGGCGACAACAGCTGCAGCGGAAACCGTAGGTTGGATATTAATAAAGCCTGCTGCCATTTCACAGGGTGTAGATGTTCCTTCCACTGAAGGATTTAAGATTTATCCTAATCCTGTGAGAGATTATCTTTATCTGAATATTGCCGATTTGGGAACTCTGAACGTTGAAATCTATAACATGGTTGGTGCGATGGTAAAACGCCTGAGTGTTATGGAAAACCAGATCGATGTAAGAGATTTACCGGCAGGATGTTATATTCTGCGCACGTCCTACGGAACCAAGAAGTTCGTGAAATTATAAATCCCGAAAAATTTAATGACTGCAACACGGTATCAGACTGTCTTGTGGTTCTTTATACTCTAAATTATAGTTTATAACACAAATAGAAAATGGAAAATTATTTTAGGAGAACAGGTTTTCGACTGTCACAGCTATTGATTAGCCTGGCAATGGGGATCTCTTTGTTTGTTTCCTGTAAGGATGATTATTTCTATGATGATACTATCCCGTCATGGTTAGGATCAAGTATTTATGATTATCTGAATGAACAGGGAAAGTATAAGTACACCTTAAAGCTTGCAGATGACCTCAATTACGCAGAAGTTTTGAGAAAAACGGGTAGCAAAACGCTTTTTGTAGCTTCAGACAGTGCCTACGATGAGTTCTTCAAAAACAATAACTGGGGCGTAAAAAGTTATGAACAGCTTACTTTAGCTCAGAAGAAAATGCTGTTGAATTTCACGATGTTGAATAATGCATTTCTTATCCAGCAATTAACTAACTACAACAATGGAACAACATTAGTAGAGGATAATGCAATGCGTAGAGCAACAGCCTCTTCAGCGCTTGATAGCATCAGCTTCGACGCAGGAGATAAATTACCCTCAGGTGCATATTGGCAATACTACAAAAATAAAGGATTGCATCTGATGAAAGATGCTACTTCCAGCCCGATTGCCTATTTCTTCCAGCCTTTCCTTGATAAAAATGCCATTACCAATGAGGATGTCAGCATCCTGACCGGTGGAATGACCCGCCAGACCAATGATGCTCATATCTTCAATTGTAAAATTGTGAAGAGGGACATTACCTGTCAGAATGGTTATATTAACCTACTGGACAAGGTGTTGGTGCCTCCCGTGAACATGGCCCAATATATCACGAACAATCCTAAAACCTCCATTTTTGCCAAGTTGCTGGATCGTTATAGTGCTCCGTATTATAACGGAACAATGACCAGTACTTATCACCAGTTAAACCCAGAGTTTACGGATTCTATTTTTGAGAAAAAATATTTTGCAACCAACGGAGGTAAAACAAAACTGCCTAATGGAACCTCTGCTACAAACATTTTAGCTTTTGACCCGGGTTGGAATTCATATGCGACTGCATCAGGTGCGCCTATTCAGTCTGATATGGCTGCGATGTTTGTTCCATCGGACGATGCAATGAACTCGTTCTTCAACAGTGGGGTGGGAAGTCTTCTGAAAGCCCGTTTCCAAACCTGGGATAATGTACCGGATGCAATTATTCTGCCTTTGGTGAAACGTCACATGCGTGCATCCCTTATAGAAACAGTTCCGAGCAAGTTCAGTAAGATGGTGGATGCGGAGAACTATCCGTTACCTGTAGAAAAAGGCCATATTGAATCAACCTATGCCGGTGTGAACGGAGAGGTTTTTACAACCAATACCGTGTATCCTCCGGTTGATTATATTTCTGTTTACAGTCCGGTATTATTGAGTGCCAACTCTAAAATCATGAATTGGGTCATAAAATACAATACAGAGACAGCTATGGATGGAACTCCGTTTGCATTCTACAAGCTCTATCTGAACTCTATGGCTGCAAAATACAGTCTCTTTATTCCGACAGACAGCTATTTCAATAAATATATTGACCCGATTGCATACGGTCAGGATGTACAGGGTGCTTTAAAATTCTGGTATGATGAAAAAGCGGATGCAGTAAAAGCTACAGTATATAAATACAATAAGTCAACCGATGTCGTAGGTGACTCTGTAGCATTGATAACAGATGCATCATTTGTTATAAATCGTTTGCAGAATCTTTTGGACAGTCATATCGTGGTAGGAGATGTGGAATCAGGTGCCGGGTATTATGTAACCAAAGCCAATGACCTGATCAAAGTATCCGGTACCGGGACATCCCTTGTCGTACAAGGTGGTGACGATTTGGCAAAAAATCAACAGGCTCAGGTAGTTGATGCAAACTTTTACAATCAGGCTAACGGAAAGACGTACTTTATCAATAAACCTATCCAGTCAGCTTTGCGATCCAGCTATAAAGTGTTGAGTGAAACGCCTCAATTCTCCAAATTCTTTGAATTGCTGAACGGGGTACCCGATACCTGTGTTTCCCAGATTTTCAACAAACAAGGGGTGGATAACCGCATTAACTTCTTCAATGCATTCCGTTACACTATTTATGTGCCAACAAATGACGCAGTTCAGGCTGCCCTGGATAACGGATCCATTACTCCGTGGAGTACGATTTATACATTAACCCCAGGTAAGGTGCAAAGTGCGGCAATCAATAAAATGATTCGCTTCCTCAGATACCATTTTCAGGATAATGCGGTATTCTTTGGCCAGAATGTAAATGCTCAGTATCAATCGGCTACGATTAAAACCGATAATACTGTAACCCGTTTTGGTACGGCTAAAAACAAGTACTATAAGATTGGTGTAGTGGGAAACAGCAGCGCCATGACTTTAACTACAGAAAATAGCAAAACGGCCAAAGTGGAAACCAAAGATGGATTGTATAATATCGTGGTCAAGGATTACATTTTTGGCCTGATTCCAAGTAAGTATAAGAATATTGATGGAACCGGAAATGCTACCGGTACAGCCTTCAGTTCCTCGACGATCACATCGTCCGCCTCAGCAGTAATCCATCAAATTGATAATGTATTGACTTTTGAACAATGATGAGAAATATAATGAAATTCAGACATGTCTTCATCCTGTTACTGCTGATGGTGCTGCTTCCCCTGAGAAGTTATAGCCAGGCAGGCGGGACCACAATTGTACAGGGTGTGATTACCTCTTCATCGGATGGTAGTCCGCTGATTGGTGTAAACGTTATGGAGCTTGATGCTAACAATCGCGTTGTTAGCGGAACGCTGACCGATCTCAACGGTCACTATGTGCTGCGGGTAAAGAGTATGCAAAACCGTATTTCGGTAAGTTATATCGGTTTCACTAAACAAATACGTAGCATAGAAAACAAACGTCAGATAAATATCGTCATGAAAGACGATTCCAAAACCTTTAAAGAGGTCGTAATTAAAGCAACCAAAAAAACAGGGCAGGGCGGATATGTTATCCCAACCCGTGAAGTGGGTGTTGCGATGCAAACAATCGATGCCAAGGAGTTTGAGGGCTTGCAGGTGTCATCTGTGGACGAAGCGCTACAGGGACGTATTGCCGGTCTTGATATTGTGGCCAATTCAGGAGACCCGGGCAGCGGTACTTCCATGCGTATCCGCGGTGCAACCTCTATCAATGGTAACAGTCAGCCTCTGATTGTGGTAAACGGTGTACCTTATGAAGTGCAGGTGGATCAAAACTTTGACTTTGCCAACTCGAATCAGGAACAATATGCCAATATGTTGAGTATCAATCCCGATGATATCCAGGAGATTTCGGTATTGAAAGATGCCGCAGCTTCTGCCATCTGGGGATCGAAAGGGGCAAATGGTGTAATCATGATTACAACGAAAAAAGGTGTAGCCGGTCCTACACGTGTAGATTATACCTACCGCTACACCCGCACACTACAGCCAAAGGGGTTGAATATGCTCAATGGAGACCAGTTTACGATGTTGATGAAACAGGCTTATTTGAATCCGGCATTGGACGAAGAAGCCAGTAATATCCAAGAGTATAATTATGATAAAAACTACCCTGAATACGAAAACTACAATAATAATACCGATTGGGTAAAGGCTGTTACTCAGGTGGGTAATATCAGCGACCATTACCTGACTTTGTCAGGAGGAGGGGATCGTGCTACCTATCGTGTTTCGGGTGGATTTTTTAAACAAAATGGTACCGTAATCGGCCAGGAACTTGACCGTATCTCATCACGTGCATATTTGGAGTATGCTGTGTCGGACCGTATTAAATTTATTTCAGAGTTTTCATTGACAAATTCGGATAATCAACGCAACTATGAGAATCTGTTGAATATTGCATATAATAAAATGCCCAACGTAAGTATTTATGCTCAGGATGCAAACGGTAATAATACAAGTAGCTATTATAATATTCCCCGGACATCTTCGCTCGCCTCATCTCAGCGAGATCTGAAGAACCCTGTAGCACTTGCTTATCTGGCGAAAAACGAACTGAAATCGTTCCGTATATTGCCTACTTTCCGTTTGCAGTATGACCTGATGGATCCCCAAAATTCCATGCTAAGATATAATATGTATGTATCCTTTGACATCAACAACAGCAAGACAAGTATGTATTTGCCGCAAGAAGTGTCAAATCTTTCATGGAATGATTCGAATGTAAACCGTGCTGAAAACTATGATTCTGAAAGTTTGACGATTTATACGGATAATAACCTTGCCTGGCAACCAAAATTTGAAAATAAAGATCACAGCCTTTTGCTGTATGGTTCATTCCAGACTAATATGGGTAACTCAACCGCTCAGGGTATCGTATCTTATTCATTGCCTTCAGGAGGGGCTATTGACGCATCCAACTTCGGGTATCTCTCCGGTGGTAGCTCTAGTCACGCATCCTGGCGCTCACTGGGTATGATGGTGCGGGGTCACTATGCTTACAAATCAAGATATGTCATAGACGGAACATTCCGTCGTGATGGTAGCACCAAATTTGGTAACGCCAATAAGTGGGGTAATTTCCCGGGTATATCGCTTAAATGGATCATTTCTGATGAGCCATTAATGAAACCTACCCAGAAATGGTTGAGCACACTGGCTGTGCGTCCGGCGTGGGGGATAAGTGGTAACCAGCCTGATTATGAGTATCTTCATTTTAGTAAATACGATGCGTATGGCACTTATATCGATATGAATTCCGTGAGACCGCTTTCATTGCGATTGAGCAATCTGAAATGGGAGACTACCACTTCCAAAAACCTTGGATTTGACCTTGGTTTCCTGAATGATAATTATGTGTTTGACCTCAATTTCTATCACAAACACACTGAAGACCTGCTCTTTAAGAATGTCTCGATTACCACTTCTTCAGGTTTCTCGGTATTGCTGTATATTAACGGAGGTTCGATGGATAATGATGGTTGGGAGTTGAACTTTTATGCCAATAAGATTATCAAAACCAAGGACTTTAGCATGGACTTCAAGTGTAACTTCTCCAATAACAAGAATACACTGATCAATCTGGACGAAACCTTGCTGAAAACCAAAAACGCTGATTTTAACTACTTCAATGGTTCTTATCTGACCCGCATACAGTTAGGGAACTCTTTTGGATCTATTTACGGATTTAAGTACAAGGGAGTTTACCAATATGACAAATACGTAAAAGGATCACAGGAAAGTGCGCCAGTAGCTCGCGATGCAAAAAGTAATGTGTTGTCAGACCAGGATGGTAATCCGCTGCCAATGTGGTTTAACTACTACAAAAAAGGAGGGGTTGAATCTTATCGCTTCCGTGGTGGTGACGCTATGTATGAAGATGTCAACCATGACGGTAATATAGATGAACTGGATATCGTGTATCTGGGTAATAGTAACCCGAAACTCAATGGTGGTTTCGGACCAACTTTCCGATATAAGAATCTTTCCTGTTCCATGTTCTTCAATTTCCGTTTGGGCAACAAGATCATCAACTCCGCACGGATGAATGCAGAAAATATGTACTTCGATGATAACCAAAGTGCAGCGGTTAACTGGAGATGGCGTAAGGATGGTGATGTTACCGAGATTCCCCGTGCTTTACACTATTACGGTTACAACTGGTTGGGTAGTGACCGTTATGTCGAGGATGGTTCGTTCCTCCGATTCAAATATCTGACGTTTAATTACTCCGTGCCTTCGTCAAAGATTAAAAGATTTGGCATCAATAAGCTGACTACTTATCTGACTTTCAACAATCTTTGGGTTCTCACTAAATATACAGGAGTCGATCCGGAGGTTGGATATGGCTCATTGGGGGTAAGTACCGATAACTCAAGTACCCCGCGTTCTAAAGACTTTACATTGGGTGTTTCATTAGGATTTTAATAATAGTACAAAATGAAGAATAGTAAAATATATGCCATTGGATTGTCGGTTCTGCTCCTTCTCGGTGCGACCGGTTGTACCAATTGGTTGGATGTAAAACCCGAAAGTCAGATCATTCTGGAGGAATACTGGCAATCGGAGTCGGATGTGGATGCCGTATTGGCGGCATGTTATCGGGGACTTACTGAGGATGATAATATCTACCGTATGATGGTATGGGGTGAGCTCCGTTCTGATAATATCACCTTTGGAGGACCAATCCCCATTCAGAGATATAACATTTATCAGCTTTTGTCCGGTAATATAAACCCGACCAATTCCTATTGTAGCTGGAGTGGATTCTATAGTGTGATCAACTATTGTAATACGTTGTTACATTATGCTCCTTATGTACTGGAGCGTGATGAAAACTTTACCCAGGATGATTTACACCATGTGCAGGCTGAAGCGTTAACGATTCGATCTCTCTGCTATTTTTATCTGGTACGGTCATTCAAGGAAGTTCCCTGGATTGAAGACGCCAGTATTGATGATACCCAGAATTTCAATAAACCCAAAGCAACTGAGCGTGAAATTCTGGATCACATAATTGCTGACCTGAAATACGCACAACAATACGCCCGTACTGACTTTGGCAAACCAGCTTATAACAAGGGCCGTTTTACGCTGGATGGCGTGAATTCGTTGTTGGCTGATGTTTACTTGTGGGATCAGCAATACGACAAATGTGTGGAAGCATGTAATAACGTGTTGTCAGATAAGCAACTAAAACTGGTAAAACCGGAATTGATGCTCACTTCTGTTTTTACGAATGGAAACTCATCTGAAAGCATCTTTGAGTTACAGTTTGATGATAATATTCAGGCTAACAACGCTGTGTATGCCCTGTTCGGTAGTAATTCTGATCCAAAAGGCGATTTTAGTTTCCCGGCGACTATGGTATATGATACTTATAGTACACCTAAAGTAGTTGGAGCATACAGTCCGTTTAACTATGCTATTCCGTCATCAAGTAACCTGTACGAAAGTACCAATGATATAAGACAACGGGATTTCCTTAATTTATCCGCATCTACCGGTGGCCAGTATTTTATTTTCAAATATGCCGGTATCTCCAGAACGACACAGGCAAACGGACAATATTCTTACCGTTATCGGTCTACAACCGCTAACTGGATTGTTTACCGACTGTCTGATGTGATGTTGATGAGAGCAGAGGCGTTGGTGCAGATGGGAGAATCAAACTATCATGAAGCTATTCGTATGGTCAATGCACCTTATCTGAGAGCAAATGAGTTAGCAGATTCGCTATATATCACCAATTATCCTACAAAATCAGAAATGGAAAAACTGGTGTTGCGTGAACGTCAGCGGGAGTTGATGTTTGAAGGCAAACGCTGGTTCGATTTAGTACGTGTTGCACGTCGTGAACAATCCACCGCTACCGTGAATGAGTTTGTGGAACACAAGGCTTCTACGAGTGGGGCGTCACTTTCCGTATCATCTCTGGATGGATTGTATATGCCTATTTCGCAATCGGAACTGAAAGCGAACTCGAAACTTACACAAAATCCATATTACGAAGTAGCAAGTAGTTCTTCCAGATAATCATGATAAAATACAGAGCTATGATAAATAATAAATCAATATCAGCATTTCCCAAACAATTATTCATCGGTATTGCTTTGACTATCGTGTCAAATCTGTTTTTTACCGCCTGTTATAATTCGGATGACGTGGGAGGTAATCTCTATACTTTTACCGAAAAGAATGTCGGAGAATACCTGAAAGACAATCCGGCTACCTATTCCGAATTTAATCGTCTGCTGGATACCACCGGAGTAATGGGTGTGTTAGATGCCTTCGGTACCTATACCTGTTTTGCACCCAATAACCAAGCTATGTTGGCTTTCTATAAAAAGAAAGGGAAAACCAAATTGTCAGACTTTCCTCTGGATACACTGAAACAAATCGCCTACGATCATATTATCAGCGGTGACACGGTTTTGGCCCGCAACTTTGTAAGCGGTCAGCGATTGCCTCAGCTCTCGATGAGCGAGAGATATTTCTCTATTCGGATTAATGGAGATTCAACCTTCATCAATAATACGTCCAGGGTTTTGCAGAAAGACATCATTATGCACAACGGAGTTGTATTCCAAATTGGAGAAGTTTTGAACCCAACCCGTTTCGGTATCGCTTACGTTATTTCCAAAGATGCCAACTTTTCACTGTTCAATGAAGCATTGGTTGCCACTGGTTTAGTGGATTCATTATCTAGAGAAAAAGATAATACCTACGATGCGACTCAATATAAGAGTAAAGAAAGTGTAGGGTCTTGGACTATTTTAAAAGTACCTGCCTCCAGAAAATATGGTTATACCTTATTGATGGAAAGCAATTCTACCCTGAATACAAGTGGGATAACGGATCTGGCATCCATGAAGGCCTATGCCGCTAATGTTTATGACCAGGTGTATCCGGAAGATGCCGGCATCTCAGATATCAAAGATCGTCGCAATAGTCTTAACCGTTTTATTGCATATCATATTCTAGAAAGACAGTTGAATGTGGCCAAGTTTATCGACGCCTACGATACCGGTCACATGCTCAAAACCGTGGATATGTATGAATACATTGAAACCATGTGTCC
>JAUZOF010000149.1 GCA_030706585.1 Bacteroidota bacterium | reverse complement strand
GAAAAGATTCATGTTACGATAGATAAGGACTTTAAAACAGCAAAATACGTTATTGAGTATGTTGTAAAAACAGATACAACCGGGGAACAAATCCCCCTACTTTTTTACGCCATAGATTATAAGAATGATTTTCAGGTTTGGGTAAACAATAAAAAAACTGATATAAAGGAGATTCCATCGAAATATAAAACACCTATTGGAACACCGTTTGAACAATTCTCTGGTTATTTCATATCTTCATTTGCCGACTATTCTCAGTCTGACTCCACGTATTTTTTTGAGGATGGCATGAAATCTTTTGAAATGAAAGACTTAAAGTATTTTGAAACAAAACTTCAAAAAGGAAATCATGTCATTCGAGTCGAATACATTGCCAATCAATGGATAGATAATTCAAATTGGATCAAAGAATATAGTTTTCGATATTGGCTTGCTCCGGCTAAACATTGGAAATCATTCGGAACACTTGAAATCACAATAGATGCGTCAAGCTTTAAAGCTCCAATTACGACAAACCTTGGACAACCAACAAGTGGCAAACTTGATTCTATAGCAGTCTGGAGATTTGGAAAACTTCCCAACGATTCATTCAACATTGCATATATCCCTGAATTTAGTTGGTTATCTAAACTAATGATAACTATAGGCCCATTGGGTATAACACTAATTCTTTCTTTAATTATAGTTTGGGTCCATTTCTTGCTCATCAAAAATCACAGAGCAAAAAATCGCCAAAAGAAATTTTCATGGATCGTATTTATCGGAAGTCTTATAAATCCATTCGCCATACTTCTATGCTATATTTTATCATTTGATTTAATAGATGCATTGATAGGAATAGAAGCTGGAAGACATCATGGATATACATTTTTTGCTATGTTACTGTATCCAATCTTCTTATTTATTTACATGTTGATATTCCGGAAGGTTGACTCTTCTTATCACAAGCTTTAAAGAAAACATCCGAATCAAATCACCTAACGCGACAAGCGGCTTTGAGCCGCTGTTCGCTTACCACAGAGCGATTCGAAGCCCACACCGAACAGCGGCTTCATGCCGCTTGTCGGACTTACAAGAATCATCAGAAACACAAAACCCGGTTTCAATTCAATCATTGAAACCGGGTTTTGTTATATATTACGCAAGATATCGCGTTCCTATCGTAATTTCTCCACAATCTCCAGAATCTCTTCCGGTTTGTGGATGATGTATTTCGGATTAAACTGCTGCAACTCTTCCAGTGGACGAAATCCCCAAGTCACCCCTACTCCGGTTACTTCGCTGTTGAGCACCGTCTCCATATCCACACCAGAATCTCCGACGTAAAGTGTTTCTTCTTTGGATACTCCGGCGATTCCCAGCACATCTTTCACGATTTGCGGATGCGGCTTGGCGGGAATACCTTCGCGCTGTCCGAGTACCGCTGTAAAAGGAATTTCAGGAAAGAACTGTTCGATCATTTGCAACGTCCCTGCGTGATATTTGTTGGAAGCTACTGCCAGTTTGTAGCCTTTTTCGTGAAGCGTTTTCAGTACTTCGGGAATTCCCGCGTAAGGCGCGCTGTACACAGAATTATATTTCTCGTAATAAGGCAGGAAGAATCCGCGCACGCGCAGGATGTTCTCCTGAGTCTTCTCTCCTTCGGGCAAGGCGCGTTCGAAAAGCTTGTTGATGCCGTTACCCACGAAAAAGTTGTATGCCGCGGTTTCATGCGTAGGAAATCCGCATTGTTCCAGCGCAAAGTTGGTACTGTTGGCTAGATCGGCTACGGTATTGAGCAACGTACCGTCAAGGTCGAATATGATTAATTTGATCATGATGCTGAATATTTTCCGGCAAAGGTAGGGAATTTGCGCCAATATGGTGGTCCACGGATTTTCCGGGAAAGAATCAGATATGCCCGCGGAGATTTAGATAAATAAATAATTCGTGCGAATTAGTGTGAATTCGTGGACAAAAACATTTCCCCCTCCGCGAAACAATTCGTAAATTTACGCTCCCGAAATAGAAAATAATTGACTCATGATAAATAAATGGAACTTTTTAAGTCCTGCCCCTGAATTGTCGAGCGTACAGGAAGAGATGGCCAGAGAACTTGGCATCAACCCCGTACTTTCGCAATTACTACTTCAACGCAAAATCACCACCATCGAGGAGGCGAAGAAATTCTTCCGTCCGCAACTGCAAGACCTGCATGATCCTTTCCTGATGAAGGAGATGGACAAAGCGGTGGAACGTCTTAACCTCGCGATGGGCCGCAAAGAGAAGATTCTCGTCTACGGCGACTACGATGTGGACGGAACCACTTCGGTAGCGGTAGTGTATAAATTCCTGCGCAACTTTTATTCGAACCTCGACTTCTATATCCCCGACCGTACCGACGAAGGTTACGGCGTCTCCTACAAAGGCATTGACTTTGCCTGGGAAAATGATTTTAAGCTGATTATCGTGCTCGACTGCGGTATCAAAGCGGTTGAAAAGATCGATTACGCAAAACGCAAAGGGGTGGATTTCATCATCTGCGACCACCACAAACCCGACGATGTGCTGCCCGATGCGTGCGCCATCCTCGATCCGAAGCGTCCGGATGAAACCTATCCCTACACACACCTTTCGGCTTGTGGTGTGGGATTTAAGTTTATGCAGGCTTTCGCCATCAGCAACGGGATTGATCTTTCGCTACTGTATCAGCTGCTCGACCTCGTGGCAGTAAGTATCGCTGCGGATATTGTCCCCATCACGGGCGAAAACCGCATTCTCGCCTTTCATGGACTAAAGATGCTCAATAACAACGCCTGCATCGGCCTAAAAAGCATCATCGACATGTGCGGCATGAGCGAGAAGGAGATCACGCTGAGTGACATCGTCTTCAAAATCGGCCCGCGCCTTAATGCTTCGGGACGCGTGCAATCGGGACGCGAATCGGTAGAGTTGCTTATCTCGAAAGACCTGACTTTCGCCCGCGAAAAATCGGAAAGCATCAACCTGCAAAACGAAAAGCGCAAAGAACTCGATAAAAACATTACGGAAGAGGCTAACGTCCTGCTGGAAAACCTGAACAATATGGCCGACCGCAAATCGATCGTGATCTACAACGATCGTTGGCACAAGGGGGTAATCGGCATCGTGGCTTCCCGCCTGACGGAGCTTTACTACAAACCTGCTGTCGTGCTGACGCTATCCAACGGACTGGCCACCGGCTCTGCCCGATCCATCCAGGGCTTTGATGTCTATAAGGCCATCGAGCATTGCCGCGACCTGCTCGAAAACTTCGGCGGACACCCCTTTGCTGCGGGTCTCTCCATGAAAGAGGAAAATGTGGAAGCTTTCTCCAAACGCTTCGAAGCTTTTGTGGCCGAAAATATCCAACCGAACCAACTCGTGCCTCACATGGATGTGGATGCGACGATCAATTTCAGCGACATCACGCCGAAGTTCTTCCGCATCCTGAAGCAGTTCTCCCCCTTCGGCCCCGAAAACCAGAAGCCGGTATTCTGTACCCGCCGCGTCTATGACTACGGTACCAGCCGCCTCGTGGGAAAAGACCAGGAACACCTCAAACTGGAACTGATCGACAGCAATTCGGAAAGCATCATGAACGGAATCGCCTTCGGCATGTACGGGCACAACGACTACATCAAAAACCTCAATCCGTTTGACATCTGCTACACGATCGAGGAAAATACATACGGAGGAAATGTTTCGATACAATTGCTGATCAAGGATATTAAGCCGTCGGAGGAGTAAGATTCTTATAACATCAATAGCAATTCAAAAGAAAAGAACCTATGATTATTGACTTTTTAAAAGAAAGAAAAACGGTAATTCAGATTATTATTGTCTCAATTGTTCTGTCTCTAGGAGTTAGATTTATTGGACAAGGATTATCTGAAATATTAAAGTTTTCTGGGATTGAAAATATCTTATTCGGTTTAGTGTTCTTGATTCTTGCCGGATTATTTTTTTGCTATTCATTATTAGAGCAAAGGGTAAAGTATTTTAGCATAAGTGGGTTCATAATACATGATGAGACTATAAATGAATTAGTTAGAATCCCCAACTATGACTTTGCTATTAAGTTAAACAAGTATTTGAATTCTGGCTTCTTAGAAAATAAAGGACTAAAAAAAATCTGGGATAAATACAAGCTAAATGATTTTGATGCGCCCAAAAATGTAACTCGTTCTAGCGATTTACTATTACAAGCGACAGAATACTACTTTTTAAATAATCTATCCCTTCATTTATTAGGTTACTTCAAGTCTAAGAAATACGACACATCTAAATTGAATATCCTAAAAAGAAATGATATACCACAGATATTATTTGAAAATGCATTCCTTGATTTATTTTCTAAACCAATGGATAAACGTGAAGCATTTATTGATTTCTTACAGAATAGTAATAATGAAAATCCGAACATAATACACCTTTCATCTGAAATAGATGGTCATATGTTTGAAAATTTCATATTGACATTACCCAAAAACTGTGTTATATCAAAACCATCAAAGAATGCTTTAAGAATCAACACTAATAAAATAGATTTATTAATTAGCCATGAGTTTGCAGCTATGGAAAAAATAGATTCTGATAATTTCTTAAACTATTATACTGATTGCAATTCAAATTCTGAATTTACAAAATATACAATTAATACCAATATAAAAATTAGCTTTACTTTTCTAGCCTACATTACCAATTTAGGTTGGAACTATTTTAAGTGGATTGATAGTTTTATTGAAAGTTACAACAAACGCTTCTCAGAAAAAAAATTCTTCAATAAAATAAATTGGGAAACTATTGACATACTGATCAATGTAACTAAATTACTTAACAAAGAAACAAAGTAAGTTCTTAAAACAATCGAAGTGCAACTCTCTATTTTAAAAACTAATAAAGATTCATTTGTCTAACAAAAACCTTATACTTGCCCTGATGATGATCACCTCGTTCATCATGCCATTTATGGGAGCCTCGGTGAATATCGCGCTGCCGCAAATCAGTGCGGAGTTTTCTATCGGAGCGTTGACGATGAGCTGGGTGACTATGTCGTTTCTGCTGTCAACAGCGGTATTTCCCGTTCCTTTCGGAAAACTGGCCGACCAGTATGGGCGGGTACGAATATTTATCATTGGAAGTCTGATACTGGCAGCAGCGACATTAGCTTGCGCGTTATCAACCTCAATAGGATTGCTGATTACTGCACGATTCGTGCAGGGATTGGGCGGAGCCATGATGTTCAGTACCAATACCGCAATCGTTACTTCAGCTTTCCCTCCGCAAGAACGGGGAAAAGCCATCGGGCTTAACGTAACTGCAGTCTATCTCGGACTTTCTGCGGCACCGGTGTTGGGCGGTTTCCTCACGCAGACGTTTGGTTGGCGCAGTCTGTTCTACATCGTGCTGGCACTGGCGCTCTTTGTTGCCATAACCACCAAACTCGTCATCCGCACCGACTGGAAGCAGGAGCACCCGCAACCTTTCGACCGCAAAGGAACACTTCTCTATATCCTTTCGATGTTTGCCTTTGTCTATGGCTTTTCGGGATTACCCGACTGGACCAATATTTTCCTTGCATTTGCAGGCATTCTGGGCATCATTTATTTTGTGTCTATTGAAAAAAGCAGTTCGTTTCCGGTACTGGATGTAAAGCTGTTATTCAATAACCGGCTCTTCGCATTTTCCAATCTGGCAGCATTGATTAACTACGCGACCACGTATGCGATTACTTTCATGCTGAGCCTTTATTTACAATACATCAAAGGATTATCCCCGGCTGATACCGGAATCATTTTGGTTATCCAGCCTATCCTGATGGCGATTACCGCTTCGCTGTCCGGCAGGCTTTCCGATAAATATTCGCCCGGACTGATTGCTTCTACAGGATTGGGAGTAATTTGTCTTGGGCTGGGATTGCTGCTTTTCCTGGATGCCGAAACTTCTCATGCCTATCTGACCGTTTGCCTGGTTATTCTCGGAACGGGCTTCGGGCTCTTTTCTTCACCCAACACCTCTGCAATCATGGGTTCTGTGGAGAAGAAAGATCTGGGAATCGCTTCGGCAATGGTGGCCACCATGCGCAACACCGGCCAGATGATTAGCATGGGAATTGCCACGTTGCTGATTCACATCTTCATCGGTCAGGCGAAAATCAGCCCTGCCAATTACGACCGTTTCATGGAAACTTTGCCCATCACCTTCAGCATCTTCATCGCGCTGAGTCTGGTGGGAATCTGGGCATCATTAACCCGAAACGGAAAAAGAATTTGAGAATTTGAAGATGTGGCAATTTGAATATTAGCAAATGATCAGTCGAAATTCACTCCCTCAATCCATCACCCCCTCAATCCCTTGAATATGTCCTCTTTCAAAGAAATCCTTCAACAATACTGGGGTTATCCCGACTTTCGCCCACTGCAGGAAGATATAATCCGCTCGGTGTGCGAAGGACGTGACACGCTCGGACTGATGCCGACCGGAGGAGGAAAATCAATCACTTTCCAGGTGCCGGGACTTTATCTGGAGGGAATTACATTGGTAGTCACACCACTGATTGCGTTGATGAAAGACCAGGTAGATAACCTGAAGAAAAGGGGAATAAAAGCGGCTGCCGTATATTCGGGTATGCCCTCGAGAGAGATTGAGATTACACTCGACAATTGCATCTACGGTGGATACAAGTTTCTTTACATTTCTCCCGAGCGTCTTGGCACAGAGCTTTTTATGCAAAAAATGCAATGGATGAAAGTCTCTTTGCTTGTGATTGATGAAGCGCATTGCATCTCGCAATGGGGATATGATTTCCGTCCCTCTTACCTCAAAATATCAGAAATCCGGCAAGTATTGTCCGGTATACCCGTTCTGGCTCTGACCGCTACCGCAACTCCCGAAGTGGTTAAAGACATTCAGGACAAACTGAATTTCAAAGAATACAACGTTTTCCAAAAAAGCTTCTACCGCCAAAATGTAGCGTATGTGGTGCGCCGTACCGATGACAAACTCAGCGAACTGCTCCATATCCTGCAACGGGTAAAAGGATCGACCATCATCTATACCCGCAACCGCCGAAAAACGAAAGAGGTAGCTGTGGAGCTTCAAAAGCAGGGCATATCCGCAGACTTCTTCCATGCCGGACTGGCTCCCGACCTCAAGGAACAAAAGCAGAACGACTGGATGAAGGGAGTATTTCAGGTTATGGTTTCGACCAACGCCTTCGGCATGGGTATTGACAAACCCGATGTGCGATTGGTCGTGCATATTGACCTGCCCGATTCATTAGAAGAATATTACCAGGAAGCAGGCCGAGCAGGTCGGGACGGACTGAAATCCTATGCCGTTGCTCTCTTTGCCAAAAGCGATAAAACAACCCTTAAGCGCCGCGTTGCAGATAGTTTCCCAGACCGGGACTTTATCAAAAAAGTCTATGACCACCTGGGAAGTTATCTGGTAATTGGAGTGGGTTATGGCTTCCAGGCAGCTTTCGATTTCCTGTTGCCTGACTTCTGTCACCGCTATAAACTCCCACTCCTACCCACCCATTACGCACTGAAACTGCTCGACCAATCCGGGTATATCGAATACACCGACGAAGTGGATGCTAAGTCCCGCGTAATGTTTACCGTGCATCGCGATGAGCTCTACAAGATAAAGCAGTTTCAGGAGGCTGATAAACTGATCAATGTACTACTGAGACTTTATACCGGCCTCTTTGCCGACTTTGTCTATATCTACGAAGAGGTACTGGCACGCCATGCAGAAATGACGCGGGATCAGGTGTATCAGCAATTGATTTGGCTCAGTAAGCACCACATCATCAATTATGTGCCGGGAAAGAAAACGCTATTCATTATTTACACGCAAAGACGGGAAGAGAGTAAATACATCTCCATTCCCCGAATGGTATATGAAGAGCGAAAAGAGCGGCTGGAAAAACGTGTCGAAGCTATGTTACACTATGTCAGTTCCGAAACGGAGTGTCGTAGCCAGATGTTGTTGGGCTATTTCGGAGAAAAAGAGGCAGACCGATGCGGTACCTGTGATATCTGTCTGAAAAAGAATGAAACCGGACTTACACAAAACCGGTTTGCACAAATAGAAGAAGAGATTGAGAGAATAATGCAGAAGGATAAAATTGCCCTGAATGATTTGGTAAATCAGATTTCAGGTACGCCTGACGAGATTATCTCAGTCATCCGTTACCTGACTGATCGGGGCAAAATACTCCAGCTTGATAATATGCTACGCCTGGCCGATTAAAAGGCGTAGCTTGTATTCAACAATTCGTTGCGGTCTTCCTTGAACTGATAGTAGAAAGCTCCTTTCTTCGAGCCTGACTTATCAATCTCATCCGTCTTTTGCAGGAATCCCATACTCAGCATTTTCTTGCGGAAATTGCGTTTATCCATCGAATGGTCATAAATGGCTTCATAAAGTGCCTGAAGTTGTGTCAGCGTAAATTTCTCCGGCAACAAATTAAACCCGATCGGCTGCATGGAAGCTTTGCGACGAAGGATAGTGATCGCATCATCAACCATTTGCGGGTGGTCAAAGATCAATTCGGTTGCACTATTAATATTTACCCAAAACGCATTGTGTTTTTTGAGCTGAGTCTCATCATATGTACTCAGATCAATTAAAGCATAGTAACAGACTGAGATTACACGCTCTCCCGGGTCACGACCAATCTCGCCATAGGTTCCCACCTGCTCCATAAAGATATTCTCCAGACCTGTCAGACTTGTCAATACACGAGTAGCTGCCTGATTGAGAGACTCATCATTTTGAAGGAATCCCCCCATCAAAGACATCCCTCCTTTTGCTGGTTCCATCTCTCGTTTGTGCACCAAAAGGCTGATCTCGTTTTCCT
>JAUZOF010000148.1 GCA_030706585.1 Bacteroidota bacterium | reverse complement strand
CGGAATGCCATTGATCATACGGGCCGACCCGATATTAATTACAACGTTTGTCGCTGGCAGTTTCCGGGTACCTGGGTGACGAAGATTGCCGATTCGTGGCGTATGTCGCACGATATCAACTTTGTGCCGGGTTCTAAGCCCAAATGGAGCAGCATCCTGAGTATTATTGACCTGAATAAATATCTGGCTCCTTATTCCAGTCCGGGCCATTACAACGATATGGATATGCTCGAAGTGGGCCGTGGCATGACGGTAGAAGAGGACAAAAGCCATTTTTCCATGTGGTGTATTTTATCTTCTCCATTGGTGCTGGGTAATGATATGGAGCACATGACCGCTGAAACAAAAGCCATACTTACCAATCCGGAAGTGATTGCTGTAAATCAGGACCCGGCAGGATTGCAGGCGCAACTTATCTCGCAAAAGGATAGTGTGCAGGTATGGGCTAAGAACCTTTACGACCGGCAGAGTAAAGAGTCTGCCGTGGCATTGTTTAATCAGGGTAATAATCCGGCGACGATTTCTGTCAAATGGAAAGATCTGAATATTGTGGGTAGCGCTAAGGTGCGTGACCTATGGGCGCGTACAGATGTGGGTGTGATGGATTCGGTGTACACTGTTACGCTGCCCGGGCATGGCATATCCCTGATTAAAGTGACAGCCGGAAAGACAAAGCTTAAAGAGCACTTTGAAGCCGAATATGCGTGGGTAAATAATTTCAACCTGACCAATAACAGTGCGATCATCCCCAATCAGGGCAAAGCAGTGTCGGATGTCACATGTTCAGGGGGAGGCAAAGTGATTAACATCGGCGGCTATGCCGATAACTTTATTGAATTCCGAGATATTTATGCGAAAAAGGCCGGAAAATACACGCTGACCCTCTGGTATCTTTCCGCTGAAAACCGCAGCGCTATCCTTTCTGTAAATGGTATCGATACTCAGCTATCCCACCTGAACTCAGGCAGCACAAAATCTACAGCTAAAGTTACTATTCCGGTAAAACTGAAAGAAGGCTACAATGTGGTTCGCATTTCAAATCCGACAGGAATGGCTCCTGATATAGACAAGATTGAGATTGATTTGAATAGATAACTTATCCGATTCATTATAAAAATGCAGAGAGCAGTTTCAGCAGAAGAGAGGTCTGAAGCTGCTTTCTGTATTTAGTGGGTGATGAAGTGGTATAAACGGTTCGGAATGGTTATCTTTTTGATATGAAGATAAACTGCCTTGCTGCTTTTTGCACTCTATGCTTATTCTGGATTATAACATCCTTTTTTTGAACATCTACCTATTCTCTATAACGTTTTGTGTGGGTAGTGTCTTATAGGCTGAAATAGCCTAAATTGTTAGCCACGAATACACGAATAAGAAAGTAACTTTTCTTTTCCAGTTTTGGAAAAGCATTTGTGATATTAGACATGTATTTATTCAAGATTTCAGGAAGTTAGCCCCTATATATTCATTCGTGGATTCGTGGCTTACTACTTTGATTTATATTTTGTTTCACAGCACTATTACACGAATCTTAGGAAAATACTTTTCCTAATTAATAGAGTTACCCACACTATTCGTTATAGAGCCTATTATATTATTCATACTCCGGATAACAATCTCTATTTATCTAAAATTATAACTTTAATATCTGATAATGGCATTCGCAAACAGGCAGTTTTACTTCTTTTGTTAGACAAAACTACTATAGTTAACTGATAACGCTGAACTATGTCTAACATGAAATTTTATTAATTATGAAAATGAAAACTTCTTTGTTTGTGGCATTATTTGCTTTAATGTCTTTAGTATGTGTGAAAGCACAAAATTACAGTGATGATTTCGAAAGTTCCAGCGATGTTCCTTCGGGATGGAGAATTGCGAATTTTACCCCAGGGGGGCAGCATGCTGCACTTTCGATAAACACAGAATCAACACTAACAGGCGTAAATGCTTTGGAAATTAATGTTACTGAAAATGTATCGAATTGGTTCGAAAATGTGGCTGGGTATTCCTTTCCTGCAAATATTGGCGATGAGTATATTGTCTCTTTTGATGCTAAAGCCAGCAGTGAGATTTCAATTCCTGTAAAATTAAATACAGATGGTAACGAAGGGCAAACAGAGATTATAAGCCAGACATTAAACCTGACTGCCGATTCTCAACATTTTTCGTTGACTACAACGTCTGGATGTACTAAAACTATGAATTATTTGTTCTGGTTTGAATTAAATGGCAAAGACTCAGGAACTAAAATTTATATTGACAATTTTTCTTTGAAGAATAAGCTAGCAGCAGGAATAAAAGGTGCTTCCCAAATAGGCATTAGTTATTATCCTAACCCTGCGAAAAATTTTGTGTTTATTAATGGAGGAAAAGTGGGTGATGCAGTGACGATTTATTCACTTGCAGGTCAGTTGGTTCTTTCATCTGTTATTGATGGCAAATCAATTTCATTGGAAAATATCAAGGCTGGAGCTTATTTGTTAAAAGTAGGCAACACTACTCAGAAGCTGATGATAGAAAAATAATATAGTAGTTTAATAAAACAGTTTTATCAGTGGTAGCTCTTTCACCCGGTGTAGTAAAATGCTACACCGGGTGATCTTTTTTAAATTATCACAGGTTAGTCATTTCCCTTCCCTGTCGGTTCGAAATAACGAGTAAACGGTCGTTAGGTGGTTTGCTGACAGCCAGCCTTCCGGCTAGTAAGAGTAGCAATAGCACAATATTCATAAAGACGACCTCCGTGTAAATCTGGAGTCGCTTTCTGGTATTTCAGATGATTGTTTATATCTGCTTACGCAATGATATGCAAGCCAGAGTTTCGTTTTTTTAAGCGAAGACAGAGCCACGCTTAACGGCATACTGCGGCTATTGATAATTGTAGAATTGTTGACGGATAGGCTATGGCATCTGGGGGATGGAATGGCCCCCGTCGCACCGGATAAGAAAAGTGATGTACAGGATTTAAAATCCGAAAGAATATTCGAAGCATTGCTGAAATGCTTAATTTTATAGCGGAATAGTTTGTTTTCGGATTGAAAATCCTTTTAGTATAAAGGAGATGGGATTGCAAATCCCATCGACGGTTCCGCTAATTCCTACGGTAGATATATCCGACGGGGCGAGGTCGCTTTCTGGTATTTCAGATGATTGTTTATGTTTGCTTACGAATGATATGCAAGCCAGAGTTTCGTTTTTTTAAGCGAAGACAGAGCCACGCTTAACGGCATACTGCGGCTATTGATAATTGTAGAATTGTTGACGGATAGGCTATAGCATCTGGGGAATGGAATGGCTGAGTGCGGTTTTGTTGCTGTTTGACAGTTTATTGGCAGAATACGGGGTGGGTTGGGGGTAAAATCCGGAGGAATTCCGATTTCGTAGTCAAGTATATTTGTAATCGATAATCTAATATCTATTTTTTAATACGATGAAGATTGGTGTAATGCTACATTTGCGAATGTCAATTATTAATTATCAATCCTTTAAGCATTCGTATTTATGAAAAAGATTTTACTTATTGTCGCTGCATTTGTTTTTAGTGTTTCTACTTTTGCGCAGGCAACCAACAATGTTGCTTTAGCTGATTTGCTAAATAATGGCAAAAATTATTCACCGATAAGTCCATTTGCTGTGTCACAAGGTGGAATTATTATGATCGGGGGGAATACCAACTATACTCAGGTTGATACCTGGGATTTGTCTGAATACAATGGTATAGAAGTGAAACTAACTTTTCCCGAAAGTGCGATTGGTCAATATATGGCGGTTCGTTTTGTAATGGTAGGTGCTGATGGTAATGCTCAGTCGATAGTCAAAACTTTTACAATCTCTTCCGAAAGTCAGATTGTGACACTTGATTTTACTGCTGATGGAGCAGGTACCCACAAATTATGGGCAATTAAAATGCCTTGGGATGGAAATATCTTAGGGGGGTTTAATGCTACGGTTGAATATCTTAATGCTGTAGTCTCTTTTACTTCAGGTGTAACTACAACAAAAGCTGAAAATCCGGATGCACCAGTTAATGTATATAGCATTGCCGGTGATTTGATCCGCAAGGCCGTAAAACAATCAGAGGCGATTAACGGATTGCAACCGGGACTTTATATTGTAAACAACCAAAAAGTTTGTGTACTTAAATAAGCCAATAGTCAGACGGCTTGAATAACATAGTGAGAATAAGCTCCTGCTTTCACAATCGTGAAATGCAGGAGCTTTTTTTTGAGAATGTGTTGGTGCCGGGTTTAACGTAATATGTAATGTCGTTTGGCAAAAGCTCGGCTTTCGTCATAGCTAGATGCCAGCCTCACGGATAGCAAGAGACTCTCACTGGCGCGGGTTTAACCCGTGCCTGAAATACAGACAGCTTGTGGCAGTGTTATAAAATGAGCTCAATGCGCCTAAATTTATCATAATATCTTATAGCTTATAGTTGTTTGGGTTTACTGCACGAGATATACTTCGTTAATCTATCAGGTAGGGAAGTCATTTATATCACCGATGAAGAAGCCTCTTCGCAAGAGCCTTATTATGATTTTTCAAGGACATTAAAGGTGAGCATCTGCGGATTACCCGCGATGAATGGAACCAACTGGCGGCCCAATACAAAATTAACGGCATTCCCCATTTTATGATTGTCAATAAGAATGGGGCGGTTATTGAGAATAATACAGTGTATTACTGGGGTACGGAGTTGAAGAAAAGATTGGATAACCTGGCGACGGAGTAAAGCCTTTAATACAGATACGAAACACTATAAAGCAAAAAAAATCCCGGTGCACAGAGTGGGATCACCTCTGTGGCCGGGATTTTTTAATACATTAAAGAAAACGGACTACCCTTTGTTGGCGGTATTGTCTGTCGTACTCTCATTGGCTGTGGTGTCAGTCGTTGAGGCAGTCGTACTGGATATAGTCCGTGATGCCTTTTTGTAACGGTCAGTGAGGATGTCATGCAATGTAGTCCAGTCCTCGCTGTTCGTTGTGAGCATCATACCCATCACATGCAGGTAGAATGTGTTCATAGCTTCGGAGAGAGGCTCCCGTAATTTGGTGGCACAGTCCAGATTGTTGTTACTCAATAGATTGTTGTCTTTGAGGTTGGCCGCTTCATTAAACGCAGTCAAAGCAGTTTCTATATCCGAAAGCCAGGAGGAAAGCATCGGATCGCTTTTTAGAGATTGAGCATACTCCGGTTTCTTAAACTCTCTGACAATGTTACGGGCATAGGGCGCCAGCGTAGGTCCCTGCTTGTCTGAAAGGTTGTAGTCAAACGCATTCAGACTGCTTAACAACAAATTTCCATGCTCACAAATGGTGGAGTTCGGTGAATTTGTCATATTTTTGACGCAAGTTTTAAACCCTGTACAGGTTTTGGTCAATGTTGCAGCACATTCGTTGTACTTTTTGGTAAAGACGCTGCCCCGCTTTCTGGTCAGTGAAGCATCGAATTGCGCAAACACTGTTTTTAATGTAATAAACTTGTCGAGTTCCGTTATGCCCGGAATATTCGACTCTTCTACAGCCTCTATTGATCTGCATGCGCAACCACTCAGGTTGGCATTGTTCAGGCCGGAATAGTATAACCCTTTCACCATGATGTTCTATTTTTATGGTGATTAATTTAAAACAAATAGTATTCGTTTCTATCAGAAGATGCCCCCGCATCTTAATGTGGAAACGCACAATGGTTCACTTTCGTGGTGAGCGTTCAGGTACTGGTTTGATCTTTTTGCACGGAAACAAACCAGACCTCCATTTTAGAGCCTTTCCTATCCCAGGGAAAGGCTTTTTTATATTCAACCCTTTTTGAAAATAAAGACAGTTCGGTTGGTCTGAGATCAGAGATGCTAATTCTGGGCGGAATCATAACGCGTCAAGCGGCCCGAAGCCGCAGAACGCTTGCACCCCCACTGGATTGCCTGAATAGAATCTCACAAAAGGCCAAACCTAACAGGTTTTGAAAACCTGTTAGGTTTACTCTCAGTACCTTACATGTAAATGCAATGGGAATAATTAACTTTTTGGACATCCACTAAGTAAGGCTCTAAATCTCCTAGTGTAAACGATAAAGAATTGATTCGCCCTCTACCCGGATAACAGAACTTATTTCATCAGTATCTGAAAACAATATCTTGTTAGCCAGGATTTGGTCAAAAGTATGCAGATATAAAATCCTGCTATCAGGATTTTGATCAAATGCAAATGACTGCAAAAACCTGATAGCAGGATTTTGACTTAATGTGAATGGTTGCAAAAACCTGGTATCAGGATTTTGATTTAATGTGATCGGTTGTTAAATCCTGGTATCAGGATTTTGATAAAGTGCCCCGAAATATAAAATCTTGGTATCAGGATAAGAGAAAATGGGTCGAAATACAAAATCCTGCTATCAGGATAATGATAAACAGGACAAATATCCTGATCCGGTATGCAGGATAACCCTCTTCCGTCGTAATGAATGTGTAGGGTGTACAGGATATCGTATTGGGTAACAACAAAATGTCAAAGAGCGCTCATCTTAAATAGTTGTCAGTCATTATTCCATGATTCTGTATCCACTCTTCTGATGTTGGTGATACCTTATTTATGGCGATTGCAGCTATTATGTCTTAACGGTTTAAGATGTTCAATAATCATGCCAGAAATTAATATTATGTTGATGACGTGTAATAAAACTGAAATAAGGGTGTTTTGTATGAGTTGCTGTTTAAATTATGACAAAAATGCAGCAAATGTACGTCAGTGTAGCTGCGTTGGCAGACATTCATCCCCGGGAAGGAGCGTTGTCTGACTTTTTGTCGGTTCGTGTCAGACCGCAGGGTGCATATACTTTGATGTAATTGGGGATATATTCATGTGTAATCCAGTAGTCATTGGTGTATTTCCCCAGTTATAGATGAGGTATAAGCGAGGTTAACCCCGGGATATTCCCTATCAATATAGATAGGGGATATCTCGGGCTATTCCCTGTCTGTTCATCTCCTGTTGCGGGTCAGGAAGGACAATGACTCCCCAATGTGTATCGGATTACTCCTGAATATGTAACGGATAGGAGTTGTGTTGGTAATAATATCGGATGAGTATCGGAGTGGATATGTTTGCGGTAGCTTTATGTATTGATACAATTACGTGATGCTATCCTGTTTCTAAAAAATAGACAGGTCGAGTCGGACATTTCTTATTACACCTCATTCAATTATTCAAAAATGTAAAATTGAAAACTGAAATAAGAAATGACTACTTCGGCTTTCGCATTACTTTTGAAACAGAATAACTGAAAATATATCTCAATGACAAGCAACATTGTTAACCGATTGCCGGTATAATCTTGTAGACCAACGGTCCGGCTGCGGTTTCTTTGTATTGGTGAGGTTTTTGACAGGTTGCGGCGGATTTATCAGACTACTTGTTTGGGTGGTCGCTTGGTAAGTCTGTCGTTTTACGCTAAGGTAAGGCCCGGAGGCCTTGCTTTTCTAACGACGAAGGCGGAGCCTGTCGCCGAACGGGGTAGGGGGTGGGAGGGATAAATTCAACGTATAGCAAATTTATTCCATATATGAATCAATACGAGAAAATACAAGAGATTAGACAACAGGCTTTTAGACGAGTATTTATTGAAAGATTATGAGAGAAACAAGAACGTTTATTTTGGTTTGTTTTAGTATCCTTGTATGCAATGTGTTTGGACAGGTTTCTATTCGGTTTTTGATTAAAGATCTGTGTGATGATTCATTGAAAACAATAAACTGGGAAATAATAGATAAATTAGGAAATCATAAAAAAGCAGATAAAGATGGATATTTTTGTCTCGAAAAGAATGACGATTATTTTGTTTCTTCTTTTTATCGTAGAGGGGAATATGTTAGAATGTTAAACTTTATATATCATGTAGAAGGTGATAGGAGGTTGGATTCTGTAATAACGATACCTAAAATAGCATTATTTAGTGAGTCGCTTATTTCTGATGAGCTATATATAAACTGCAATGGTCCTTGTAATGGAATTTGTATTGATTATTATCAAAATGGACAAAAACGATTAGAGGGTAATTTCTCAAATGGAAAACCATATGGACTTTTATTTTTCTATGCTCAGAATGGTGCACTTTGCAAGAAAGAGAAATATCCTAAGAAAGCAAAATGTAGAAAGAAGCAATATGCATACTGATAAAATTCAAAAGGCTCACTTGTCAAGACGAATGCCGCTACAATAAATTGTCAATGGGAATAAGAGCGAATACCTCTACGATGCCTCAGGCGTGAAACATCGGGCGAAGTATAGCTACTCAGTAGCGGGCATCCAGATGCCGATAGATAATAATTATACCGAAAATAACAGTATAAAATCCACTACTGTTACCGATTATTGCGGCAACTATATCTATTCCGGAGGAAATTTGCAGATACTTAATCCTGAGGGTTATTACGATTTTGATTACGGATATGTTTATCTGTTGAAGGATCACCTGGGTAGCACTACTGTCGCGCTCCAATTTGCAGCAAACTCATCTCGGGCAAATGTGATTCAGAAAACGCAGTACTATGCCTCTGGCCTGGAGATGTATATTCCCAATGGCACAGTATCGGGCCCCAACCCCTACCTTTACAACGGCAAGGAGATGGACCGCATGCATGGGCTGAATATTATGGTGCACGATGGTATGATCCGACGATTATGAGATTTGGAACGCAGGATCGATTTAGTGAAAAATACCCAAGTCAATCAACTTATTGTTATGCTGGTAATAATCCTATGAGTTTTATGGATGTGAATGGGGATAGTATTTGGGTTAATATTTGGAATTCAAAATCATGTACAAATGATGCTTATTATTATGGATCAGATTCGAATGGAAACAAAGGGTTTATTG
>JAUZOF010000147.1 GCA_030706585.1 Bacteroidota bacterium | reverse complement strand
TTGGTTTATACCAGCAGTTCTACCTTGATGCTTTAAGTGATCTTTCCATGTATTAAATCCACCATCTACAGATATTCCAGCACCAACAAATGGTATTACAGATTTTTTCTGAATGCACTTACACAATTGTTCAAACCGATTTATATTTATTTCATACCAATGTTCATCTCCTAAAAGTTCATTCAAATATGTTTTACTTAAAGCTTCTTCAAATCTCCACTTTCGATATTCTAAAAAGGCTTGATTATATCCAGGTCTGTCGCCAGCAAAAAGAGCTTTACTTGGATTCGAAAAATTACCATTTATCTGATATTCTTCTCTTAACGATTCTCCTTCCTCGCTATCAAACCACTCATTAAAATCAGAAAACAGCATGAATTCATTGTGATTGTCTTGATCACACCAATTTTTTGCCATATAATTATCTTTTCTACTTTTTACCTCACCACCTTCTTCACAATCTCCTCAGCCATCACATTCTGTATCTCCTGCACTTTCCTTATTCCTACTTTCAGACTTTCGCACAAGGAAAATAATTCATCTACTTTACTAACAATTCGTTGTTGTTCTTGAAAAGGAGGCAATATAAATGGAAATTCATTCATTGCCTTTAAACCAAGATTCTTAATGGTTGTACCTGTTGCATTTTTGACTGCAAATGTCAAAAAATATGGACTTTGGATTAAACTCTTGATAAAGGACTTATTTATAGATCCAACTAAATTGAAGTAACAGGCACTTTTCCCTAACATAATTTCTTCTCCATTATAAAAAGCTATGTTTCCAAGGGTACCATTAATAGAAACTAAGACAGTCGTATCATTTAGGTTTTTTTTGTATTTGAGCATTTCATCATAGGAAACTGTTTTTGTATCTGGCTTTATCTCAATAATCCCATTGACTAAATTATTTCCATTTACGAAGTAATACTCTGTATTGGGTGTATATTCTGGCGTTCCGTGTAAACCGTCACCCAAAAGTGAAACAATTTCTTGAAGTCTCACCCATTCCCACCCCTTCGGTAGCTCAAAAGGTTTTTCTTCCTCCGTTATCTCCGGCAAAGCAGCTTGTTTTTTGATTTTTCCCTCTTTTACCAACCGCGCTTTCTCTGTAGCTATCTTTTTCAGCAAAACGCTGGCGGGTTCATCGTTCGGGTCCTGGGTTACAAGTTTACCCATTACGGCCAGTTGCAGGATGGTTTGTTTGAGTTTATCCACGCTATTTTCGGTCGTAAACAGGATATCGAAGTTCTCCTGTATGCGCAGCCACATCGCGCGGAAATCGTCGGCATCCTGTGTTTGGGTAAGGGCAGAGAGTAATGTCTCTACCAGTGTTTCGTGGGCTTCCAGTTGCTGACTTTGTTCTTTTTCCAGCAGATCGCACAAGGCCATCAATTCATCTACTTTAGCGACTATGCGGTGTTGCTCGGCGAGGGGGGGGAGTCCAACCATGATAGGATAAATCTTTTTTCCCGATATTACCGGCTGAGCAGTTGCATTTTCATTTTCTTTCAAGTTTGTACCCTTCAATAACCAATATAAAAAACGGATATCTATATTTTCAACTGAAAAAGTTGTGATAAATGCATTATCAGTTACCCAAGCTTTTTTTGGTGTAATGTGGATTGAACCACAATAATAGCCAACTCTTCCAATGACTAATGTTTCTTTATTTACATTCGATACATCATGGAATCCAGTTATTCCATTTCCGCCAAACACTGGTATATCTCCAGCGCTATTCATTTTAGTTGATACTAATCCATCTCCAGATGAGATTTGTATTATTTGATATAGCCTGACCATTTCCCACCCAATCGGCAGATTATATGGGAAATCTGAATTGTCAGTTTGTGAGAAAGCCTCCTCTTCCTTTTTATTTTTTAGTTTTTTGTTGATCTTCCTTTCAGCTTGAATCCTCTTCAATAACTCACTTGCCGGCTCATCATTCGGATCTTGAGGTATCAGTTTCCCTCGCACAGCCAGTTCAAGTATCAGTTCGCGAAGTTTCTGAATACCGATAAGCTGGGTATTGGACGCGCCATTGCCCCGCCCGGCTGTTTTGGTGGTGGTAGCGGCAGTCCAAAGGTTTATATGTTCTAAAATCAATGATTCCATGTGTTGTGTCAATAATTGGCATAAAGGCCAATTTCAGTTATCTGTTAAGAGCTTCGCTCAGGATGGTTTTTAGTTGGTTACGCAAATCAGTGATGCGTTCCTGCTGTTTTTGGTATTGTGCCAACAGTTTTTCCGGGTCATGGTTGAACTGCTCACCCACATGTGGGTTTTTAATATCCAGGTTGTAGTTGCGGGCTTTGATGTCTTCGGCACTTACTTTCCAGGCTTGCTCGTTTTCTACGCGCGCAGCAAATCCATCGGCTTCGCTTCCCCACCAGGCTATTTCGGTAGCAAACTCTTCGAAACGCATGGGTTTGCTTTTGTTGTAACTTTTTACACCTTCGGGGTAGGGATGTTCGTAATACCAAACCTGTTCGGTTTTCTTTCCTTTGGTGAAGAAAAGAATATTGGTGCGGATACCGGTATAGGGATTAAACACCCCGTTGGGCAGTCGCACAATGGTATGCAGGTTGCATTCGTCCATCAGCTTTTCCTTGATGCGGGTTTTGATTCCTTCACCAAACAAAAATCCATCCGGCAAAACCACGGCTGCCCGTCCGTTCTCCTTTAGCAGGTGAATGATCAGGGTCATAAACAGGTCGGCCGTTTCGCGGGTGCGGTAGGAGGATGGGAAGTTGTTTTCAATACCGTCTTCCTCCATCCCTCCGAAAGGCGGATTGGTTACGATCACATGTACCCGATCTTTGGGCGTATAATCCACCAGCGGACGGCTCAGGGTATTGTCGTGCCGGATATTTACGGGAGTCTCAATGCCGTGTAAGATCATATTGGTGGTACACAGCATATGCGGTAGGGCTTTTTTCTCTACACCATGAATGCTGTTTTGCAAGATTTCTTCCTCTTCTTGACTTTGCACGTAGCGCTCCCGTTTATATTCTATGACGTTGCTCAGGAAACCACCGGTACCACAAGCCGGGTCGAATACAATTTCTTCCAGTTTCGGATCTACGCGGTCGACTATAAAAGTAGTAACTGCACGGGGGGTATAAAACTCTCCGGCATTTCCGGCACTTTGCAGGTCTTTCAGTATTTGTTCGTAAATGGTGCCGAAGGTGTGGCGGTCGTTTTTGGTGTTAAAATCAATTTCGCAGATTTTATTGATCACCTGACGCAGGAGAGTACCAGACTTCATATAGTTGTACGCATCTTCAAACATGCCATGAATCACCTGTGCCCGCTTGTTTTGCAGGTTCAGTTTGTCTTTCATGGTGGGGAAGAGTTGCAGGTTGACAAAGTCCAGTAACTCGTCTCCGGTAATTCCTTCGGGATTTTTGGCCCAGTTGCGCCAGCGCAGGTGCGCGGGCAGGGGCGATTTATAGTCGTCTTCGGTAAGTTCCAGTTCTTCTTCGTGGTCGTCGAATATCTTTAAAAACAACATCCAAACCAACTGGCTGATGCGCTGTGCATCGCCATCAACTCCCACATCTTTACGCATTATATCCTGAATGGATTTTATAATGCCTGACACATTGCTCATGCTAATTTATTCTGATTATATATTTCGTTTTCCAGTTCCCGGAGTGCCTGCTCATAGTTGTGCAGCCCTCCGAATGTTTCGTTGATAATTTCTTTAGGGGTGCCAATCAGACTGAAAGGATTTTGCTTTAGTATTTTCCGGTCCTCAATGGTGGCAATCCCTTTGTTGGCATAGCTTTCCAGCAATCCTTCCAGTACTTTCCGGGCTTGCTCGCCGTATTTGCTAAAATAGTTCCGCTTTTTGACGTTTTCGGCTCTCTCCCTACGTGTTAGCGGAGGTTGGTCGAAAGCGATGTGGCAGATAAGGTCAAAGTCGCCATATTCTTTACCCACTTCTTCGGCCAGGTTTTCCAGGATAATACCCTGTTCTTCCAGTCGTTCGATAATGGCTTTTTTCTTTTCGGCGTTGTTCCAGCTCCTCAGAAAATCGTCCAGCGATGCATATTCTTCGTGCAACTGATTGCGAGAATAGTCCTTGTACGATTCGGTTATCAACTGTCCGTTTTCTCCATAGTACTCCACCCTTTCGTTCAGGATAGATACTTCCACTCCTTTTACATAGAATTTCCTTACATGCGTAGTGTCGTCGCCTTCCTCAGTTTGATCATCATCCTCGTCACCTTCGCCGGCAGGAGGATCGGGCGGAACCGGATTGTCATCCTCACCGGGTTCGTAGATCACCACCGGATCGCCATCGAAATCGGGGTCACGAAACAATTCGGTAGCCCGCTTAAAGTCCATGATGGTAAAATACATTTTGCCGTAATCTTCCTCAATGCGGGTGCCCCGTCCGATAATTTGCTTGAAGGTAGTCATGGATCGTATGTTTTTGTCCAGCACGATGAGCTTACACATTTTGGCATCTACTCCGGTAGTCATCAACTCCGAAGTGGTGGCTATTACGGGGAATTTACTTTCGGTAAATACAAAGTTTTCGAGTTCAGCCTTGCCCTCCACGCTGTCGCCTGTAATGCGCATCACGTAGCGAGGATTGTCGGTAGCCAGTTTACCTGCCGCATTTACGATGGCTTTGCGCATACGTTCGGCATGGTCGATATCTTCGCAGAATATGATGGTTTTGGCAAAAGGATCGGTGGCTTTCAGAAACTGCATTACCCGATTGGCTACCAGCTTGGTGCGTTGGTTCAGTACAAGAATACGATCCATATCCAGCTGGTTGTACTCACGCATTTCCACTTCATTACCCAAATCATCTTTCATACCCGGAGGGGGTGTCCAACCATTTACGTCTTTGTCGATGTCAATACGGATAACTTTGTAAGGAGCCAGAAAACCATCGGCAATACCCTGCCTCAAGCTATATGTGTATACCGGTTCACCAAAATAGGTGATATTGGAAACGTATTTTGTTTCTTTGGGAGTAGCCGTAAGTCCAAGTTGAATAGCACTGTCGAAATATTCCAGTATCTCGCGCCAGGATGCATCGTCGGCGGCACTTCCCCGATGGCACTCATCAATAACGATCAGGTCAAAGAAATCAGGTGATACATTTTTAAAAATCTTGTCTTCTTCGTTATTCCCGGTAATGGCCTGATAAAGCCCGAGGTATATTTCGTAGGAGGGATCAATTTTCCGGTTCCCGATTTTGGTCATCACTGCGCCAAAGGGCTTGAAATCGTTTGTCTTGGTCTGATCGGCCAATATATTGCGATCGACCAGAAACAACACCCGCTTCACCGTACGCGACTTCCACAACCGCCAGATAATTTGAAAGGTGGTATAGGTCTTGCCCGTACCCGTAGCCATTACCAGCAGAATGCGCTTTTGTCCGCGTGCCACTGCTTCGATAGTTCGGTTGATGGCTTCTACCTGATAATAACGTGGATTTTTGTTTGAGTTATCCTGATAGTAGGGTTGCAAAACCAATTCCTCATGATCGTCAGCAATGCCCCGGTATTGTTTGTATCTATTCCACAGTACTTCGGGAGAGGGAAATTCATCCATTCCGAATTCGGTTTCTACATCTTCGCCTTCAGGGGCTGTTTTGTTGTGCGAGGCAAAGCCATCGCCATTGGAACTAAAGACGCTGGGTACATACATGATTTCGGCATATCCCAGTGCCTGCTGCATGCCATGACTTACGGTATGATTATTATCTTTGGCTTCCACAACGCCTATCGGAATACCGGGCTCCCAGAATAAGGCATAGTCGGCAAACTTCCGCTTCTTTTTGTTACGCATGGACATATTGCCGCGCACCACCACCGGTCCCGGTGTCAGCGCAAACTCCCGTCTGATTTGCGTCATCTTGTCCCATCCTGCATTTTCAATTGCCGGACTGATGAATTTATCGCAAATATCCGATTCGCTAAGCTCTTTTTTATTGAATTCGGCCAAAGTCTTAAGTTTTAAATTTATCGTAACTAATCGTTGTAGCCTGTGATGTAACCTATAGTTCACCCTTTTTTTTCAAAAAACTCCTTTGTGATTTTAGTATTCCAAAAGAAGTTTATTAGGGCTTATAGAACTTTCCCTTTGAGAATTTAGCTATTTAACACAAAACCTCCGTTCGATTTAATGCTATCACTGCCGCTCCCTTCTTATTCAGAGCGAAATCAAAGTCGGCCCTGGTAAAAATATGATTGGCTGAAAATCTGTTGATTGCATTGGTTATGTACTCCGCAATATTCATTTGGGAATGATTTTCACAAAAGTAAACTATTTGCTCCATTTTTTGAGCGATTAAAGTGCCTTTTATGAGGAGAGAATATGAAAAATACAGTTGCTGGCATTTCGGGTAGATTGTTTATAGTTCAATAAAAACGGATGTTCATTGACAATGAACGGGCGGAAATATTGAACATAACCTGACCGGAGTTGAGTAATTGGATGACATCCGTTGATCCGGCAAGCGCTCCGATAACCATCGGGATGAAGACGCTGGTGTGTGGTCACTTCCGCTTGTTTTTTGTTCTGTTATCAAAGGAATCGAGGTGTTTTTCTTAACCTTCAACGATCAGCTCTCTCCGGCGCTCCTCAAACTAGTCGCTGATGAACTTCTGGAAGATCTGTCCCAGTACTACGTGTTTGTATTCTGCCAGCTCTACGCTGCCCCGCAATTTGTTGGCGAGTCCCATGATGAATTTTTTTGTAAGATAAGATGAATAGGTCTCTCTGTAGATATTATTTGCGAAAGAACATTGTGCTATAAACTGATGTGGTAATTGGGGGATATGGAGTATTTAGGGCATATGGGAGATTGTTTTACCCCATATACCCCAAATCCCCCAAATATTCTGTTTCTTGCAACAACAAAATTAGCTTCAGATAGAAAAGAATGAATTTGTTTTTTGAAGAAAGACTATCTATATGGTTACAGAAATGGTAAGTGGTTGTCAACTATAGAGTCATTGTTTATACAATTGCACTGTTGAAACAGTTGAGCAATCATCTCCGGGTATTTTATTGTAACCGGTAATGGCTGTTGTTTTACTGATTTCAAATAAATACGACTAAACTGGTATACTTGATTTATGAGTATGTTGATTATTTGAAGGGCAATTGGTTGGGGGTTGTCCGTAGGGCAATTGATTTTTAACTTGATTGGAAAGTGAAAGCCATCAGAAGGATTAAATAGCATTCCTTCGTATCTTGTATTATTACACAGGAGATAGGTGTTGTTGCCAAGATTAATGTAACGTCCGCTATAGGGCATCAAGTCTTTGTTTGCGGTATCAAATACAACATAATCTTTTGATACTGTTTTGTTAATGGTGACAATGTAAACAGGAATATTAAGCCCTAATCTGTTTAGGGTATGTTCTATGTGTGGATATTCGTTGTTTAAGCTCATTTCTTTATAAAAATGAATGATTATCCTATTTGGCGTACCGTTTGCAGTCGTGAAGCTTCTGATAGCATTTTCGATGGAACCTGCGAGTTCCTTGAGTTGATCTTTCTGGAATGCTTCATAAGACTTAAACGCGCCGGTATTGTCAAATAGGAAAGCAGAGCCAATATAGTAGTTTTTATTGCCAGCGCTTTTGAAAGCACCAATCCCAATGACTAATTCATCGGATTCAACTACATTTAGTTTCCAGGGAATGCCTCCTAGTTTTGCGCATGCGGTTACTGCGATATTTAGAAGTGTGTATGCGAAGTTTTTTAAATGGTCTGCCTTACTGTCGCTTTCAAGAATTTTTGTCATCTTGTCAATTTCAATAAACTGAGATTCGATACGATGCGCGAGTAGTTTGTTTTTTATTTTGTAATAAATAGCTTTAGCTTCATTATCTGAAGTGTGCTTACTTACTGGTGACAAGTAAATTGCCATATAAGCAACATTAGGCTCTAATTCACGATCTAATAATGTTTCTATTTCCCGGAGGGGATTTGATGCTTTTTCTAATAGAATATGATAACCCCTTGGAGCTAAAATGATGTCTCTTCCTGTGTGTTTCTTTATTCCTTTGTAAAGGCCTTTATAACCATTTAAGAGGTACCCTTGAAGTTTTAGGGCTAAATCTCTCTGCTCTTTGGGGAATATGAAAATTAATTGAATATTTGAATGACTGGGAGAGGAGTAAGGTCCGAAGTTTACGCCTTTAATTGGAGATGTGCAAATATTTCCACCTCCAAAAATTAGCTCTCTGCTTTCAGGATTGACCTGTCCGATTTGTGTATGGAGTAATTGACTAAAGCCTTCTATTGATATAGGTATAAGTGAACGAAATTCGTCGTTATTCAGGTATGTGGTGTAGAACGCGTTGATTTTATCGAAATATCTAGGGTAGCGGTTTTTGGGTCGATTGTGTTGTCCAATGTTTTCTGAGTCATCCTCATCTCCTTTTGCTAAATTGAGAAATTCAGCAATATCTCGATTTACGACAGGAAAAGCATTTTCGGAATTAAAGTGTTTTTGGTTCTCTGCGAGATAAGTGTATCTGTCAATTAAAAATTTTTTTCGGTGGCTTTTGCTCTTATCACAATTTTCGATATAGAGGACTGTGTGGATTAAACTTAGAGTGAATCTTGTAGCTGAAGTCTCAGAAAATGGGTCTTCAAGAGGAGAAGAAAGTAGTTCTTTTACTGAAGATTTTAAAACCAACGCCTTACGATCTAAAGAGATGACAAGTTGGGGTCTGTTTTTAAGTTCGTTATAATCTACTTTTATTGTAATTCTATCAAAGCAATCGCAGTTTGTATCTTTGTTTTCTGTGTTATTAAGTATCCAAATTTGGACATCTCCAATGAATGTTGACTTAACTATCAGATTCTTACGTGAAAAAAATATCTTTATTAATCTGTTATAGAACTGTTTGTAGAAAAAGAAGTTCTCTCTGCAAAGTTCCA
>JAUZOF010000146.1 GCA_030706585.1 Bacteroidota bacterium | reverse complement strand
GCATCGAAGTTTTTGGAACGAAATAATTTATTGACGGGTAGATATTTTTGACACCCCACCTAACAGGTTTCTAAAACCTGTTAGGTTTGGATACAAACCTCTGTGGTTTTTCTTCGTGGATCTCTGTGATAAAGAAACTATACGAAAAATGGCCATAAAAAAAGGGTACCCCTAACGGGTTACCCTCTCTTAATCTCATTTACATACTTTATTTCTTTTCCTCATTACCGGCTTTAGCCGTAGTCGTCTCTTTGACCTTAGTCTTCTTTGCTTTCGCTTTCTGCTTCGGAGCAGAAGGAAGCACCCACAACTGTTTCTGGTCAAAATCGAGTACCTGCCGTTCTATACCCTTCTGCTTGCTTTTGATACACTCCGCAAGCTTGTCGGCACAGCACTCCTGACACTCTTTGGCCAGGGTCTGGTTGAGCGGATTCTCGATTTTGATAATGTTGCCCCGGAACATTCTCCTTCTGAAGTAAGAGTCAAATGAGATGATATCCGAATTATTCGTCTCGGAAGCTACCGTGGAATAGGTGAGCAACCAGGGTTGAAGCGATTCGTAAGTCACCCAGAATGGGATCGAATAAGCGTTCGTATTAGAATTTAACGATTCCACCGAGTTTTCAATCAGGGGAGCAATCGCAACGATCTGCGATCTCAACTCGGAAGCTTCTGCGTCAAAGAAGTAGGTCTCCTTAAACATGTACCCGATGATCGAAGAATTCAAAGCCCGGGTGTATTTATCGGAAACCACATATTTACCTTTATCCTTGATGTATTTGAGGTTCCTCAGGATCGTGGAATCCTTTTTGATCATATCGTTCTCGGTGAAGGTCAGATAGTCGTTGCTTTCATAGACCGGTACCTTGTGTGCCATCACCAGTTTGAAGATCAACCAGAACAGGTTCTGTTTCAACACCACCTTCTGCACGCCGTTTTCCATGGCATAATCAAACACAGGCTCTTCCGGATACTGGAGGATCGCATTGTTTTTGATCGCACGGGTCGAATCGTTGAAGAAAACCTCACGGTACACCTGACGGGACCATTTGACATTTTCCGGAGCAGGCCACAGATTCCTTAACTCCTCCTGTACCGCCGGGCTGATGTTGAAGAGTATGCTGTCTTCATTGAGTTTTAAAGACTGAGCCGCGGCGCTCTTAATGCCGAGAAAACCCAATAGGATGAATATTATACTTAGCTTTTTCATACGTCACTATTTATTTTTTGTTTTGGCTACGTAGCATATTGGGTCCGACCGTCGTACTACACTAGTTTTTGGATATGATGGTGATATCATTAACCGTCTGCGTACCCGAAGGTCCCCTTACCACAATGTTGTTCAGGGCAGCCATCTGGTTCTTCGGCAGTTTTTCCAAAACCGCCACCTGAGCTCCTGAGAACTTATTCCCACTGGAAGGAAGCGTCTTCACATCACCCAACGATCCGTAGTAAGACAAGTCAAAGCTTACGACTGAATATGGAATATCAAGGTCTTCCAGTTCGGCGATCAGGCCGGATGACTGTGCCACATCAAATTTGGAAACACGACCGCCTTTGAATTTATTACCCGAAGGTAAAACGACAGAGGCCGATGGCGCCGGTGTTTTTCTTACCCGGAACTTGCTTGCTACCGAGAAGCTCTTACCGCCCACAGAAGCGCTGGTGGTAATCGTAACCTCGGAACCAATCGCAGAAAGGTTAGGCACGACAATCCACTCATTGCCCTGGCGTCTGATCGAACCGTTGCTCACCGACGCCGATAACTGCCCGCTTGGAACCCCGGGAACAGAAATGCTGACCGGATTGCTCCATCCGGCATACAGGATATTCATCTTGGTCGCAGAGACAGTAGCGGTAGGCGCAACAACGCTGTATTTATTTTCAAAAGGGAATTTTGAGATAGATCCGTCTCCACGGGTCAACTCTATAACCCCGTTCATCGTAAAGTCACCGATAGCCCCGCAGGTAAACTGGAATTTACCCCTGCTTGCCGGAGACAACTGCTGGCCCCTGACAAAGATATTCGGTCTCTTGGTGGAGTCTTCCGCAGAGAGGACCACCCGGCCACTGTAGGTACCACCCACGATGATATTGGTTGAATTCGGTATCACATAAGCATTCAGGGAGTTTACCCGGAAGTCACCCACATCGACACTTTTGATCAGTGCATAAAGCGCTTCACTCTCTGCATTCTTCAGGTCATTCTGCATTTTACTTAAGAAAGTATTCACCGCAACCGCAGGCATATTTTCAAAGTGTGCATTCTGCCAGTTCAGATTGTTCAGTCTCTCTTTTGCCGATAACTTCGTCGAAAGGCTTTGCAGGATCATCGCTTTTTTGTTAGGGTCGGGGATATAACTTCCTACCTCCGTACTAAATTTGTCAATCCATGATTTTAGTTTGTTTGCCTGTCCGTTGATCGGAGAGAGCATCACCTGGGCTGCCGCCTCAAGGTCTTCCTTGTTCTTGATGTCATTGACATCGCTTTCTTCACCATCCGCCTGCTTTGCGATTTTCACCTTCAGCTCCTGGATGTATTTATAAAGCTCATCAGTTCCGGCCATCACCTTCATTGCCTTGTCCAGTGCCGGTTTTGCCTTCACCGGATTCTGCTTGGCATAAAACTGAAGCTCTTCAAGAAGGCTCTTATTCTGATTGAACTTAATTTCCGTTGTTTTCTTGATGCTGTCATCGACCATGACAAAGGCATTCAAAACGTCTTTCGATACGTTGAGCGCCAGCATTGCCATGAGCACAAGATACATCAGGTTGATCATCTTTTGACGTGGCGTCAATTTTCCTCCAGCCATATTACTTCAATTATGGGTTTAAATGAAATTAATCGTTAACAGTCAGATTCGTTGTCAACGCTTTAATCATTCTGGAATAAATTGCATTGAGAGAAGTCAGTTGTTCTGCCATTTTTTCTGTTTCCGCCTTGAATTTTGACGCATTGGAAGAGGAGCCTTCAAACGAAACGGCCATTCTCGTCATTTCATTGTGCAGTTTGCTCAACGACTCGATCTGCAGGGTAATGGCATTCATCTGTTCGTGATACACCTTGCTCAATCCGCCAATATTGTCTGTCAGTGCGGTCATCTGATGCACGTAACGGTCGTAGCTGGTCTTCACTGATCCTGCATTTTCCTTCATAGAAGTGTAGGTATCGGCAAGATTATCAGAGATCTCGGCAAGTTGGCCGGTCGATTTGCTAAAGCGTTCCATACTGGTGCTGACATCCGACATTTTAGCCAGGTAACTTTGTGTCACCTCTGTCATCTCTGCCATTTTATAGAGCTGGGTAGCGGCATTATCTAATTTGATTATACTCTCTTCCAGTCTTTTGGCGCTATTAGCCGATACTTCAGGAAGTTGGGATACGCCTGAACTTTTAACTCCTTTTTCAGCCATCAGTTTCAGGAAGTTATCCTCTTCCTTTTTGGTTTCCAACACAGGGAAAAGTGCTTCCCAATGCAGATCCTCGCTTTGTACCTCAAAAGCGAAGACGCAGAATACGAAAACTTCGGTAAGCATACCCGCACCAAGCATAATCGCACCACCCGGAAGGTGAAGGATTTTAAACATTGCACCCAGAATAACGACTGCTGCACCAAAGCTATAGCAATAGTTCATGACTGTTTTTCCTTTTTTAGAGGCCAGGAAATGTTGGAGTGCCGACGGAGATTTCTTTTGTTTTTTCATATATTAGTTCTTTATTATCTGTTTTCAGTTCATCAATATTTCTCACCAGGCATGTTACGTACGCAACGGAAACCGACATACGCCATCTTTTCGTTCTGGTATTTCCACTCACGGAGATTCACATTCACAAAATTGTAAACGTCTTTGAAAGAACCGCCTCTGACTACTTTTTTCTTGAGTGCATACGGGAAGCTGCCCAACGCATTAAATTCAGAGCTGGCATTAATCGTTGACATGATTTTATTACCGGTCGGGAAGTAAGCCGTAGAGGTCCATTCCGCCACGTTGCCCACCAGGTCATAGAGGCCTAAATCATTCGGAGGGAACGAGCCAACGGGTGCCGTAATCAGGTAGCCGTCTTCGGGGAAGTTACCCTTCAACGGTTTGAAGTTGGCAAAGTAACACCCTTTTTTATCGACGATATCATCCCCTTTCCATGGATATTTTTTGTTCACCATGCCTTTTTTACCTCCTTTAGCGGCGAATTCCCATTCCGCTTCGGTCGGGAGACGATACGGAGCACACTCATAGCGGCTCTTAGTCTGGTAGAATCGGGTTCTCCAGTAGCTGAAAGCGTTTGCCTGATCCCAGGAAACACCTACCACCGGATAGTTCTGATAACCTGCGCTTGAGAAATAGAGAGCAGCGTACATATCATTCTTTTCCGCCACGAAGTCCACTTTCCAGCAGCTGGTATCCGGATATACGTTTACGACAGCTGTAGTGAAGTAATCTTTGTACGATCTGATCGGACGGTTGACCTGTACAGTTACTACGCGGCCTTTAGAGTTGACGTAGGAAGAGTCCATCAGCATGTAGGAATCAGCCAGCTGGTCCAGTTTGACATCCGTGTTCAGGATCGATCTGTTCAACGAATACTTCCGGCTGTTGGCCTTTTCAAAGTCAATCCAGTCGTAGGTATAATTGAGGATATTCGTATTGAGGAACTTCTTTGTCTGGCGTGGCAGATTCACATACATTCCGCTGAGTACGCCCTGGATTTCGGGATTCTTGGATCTCCACGGAATCGGTTTCTTCCAGTTCAGCACAGAGTCGCCAGTTGCTTTATTGGCCGGTTTGAAAGAAGGATCTACCGTAGCCAGTCTCTCTCTCAGTACCGAGTCTTTCACCCAGTTGACAAAGTGTTTGTACATAAAGTTGGTCACTTCGGTTTCGTCCATCCAGAAGTTCTCGATAGAGACCGTCATTGAATCGTTCACAGCTCCCCATACTGTATCATTGGGGGTACCCATCCGAAATGCTCCGCGTTTTACCAATACCATCCCCTTGGGTGTCGGATCTTTGAACAACGAATGAGTCACATTCTGCAACTGACCTTTGTTCTTGTAGTTGCATGAGCTTAATGCAATCGCAAAAAGCAAAATCGGAAGAATCTTTCTTATCATAATCGTATGCTAATTTACCCTTTAATCACTTTGAAAACTAGAATTTATAAGTTGCTCCCAACAACAGGGAGCCATACCCCTCGGGGCTCAGTTTTGGACCACCTACTGTCGTAAGATCCCGTTTATAAAAACCGTTATATCTGTCCGGTACGATACCACCCTTAAGTTCGACAGAAAAATCAAATTTCTCCGAATAGGGAATCTGGATGTAGAATCCGGAATTGAAAACAGGGAAAACAGATCCATCGTTCGCATCCCGTGTACTTTTCACCACATCGGCGCTTAAACCGGCAAAGAGCCAAACGTTAGGCACCTGCTCCATACTTCGGGTTGAAAATACCCGGTTCAGGCTTAACATCATATCCGCACCTGCTCCATAGGCAGTAAATTTGGTCTGAAAACGTTCACTTACAGTTTTGTCCACAGCAGAACGTCGCATCTGCGACGTATTGAATTGTCCGCCTGCCAATCTCAGTCGATACGCCAGATAGGGGTTGAATTGCTGATAAGCAGACAATGAAAAAGCGGGAGTAATTCTGTCTAACATACCACTTTTCACATCAGTCCATCCCCCAAAATAAACCTGGGGTCCAACCGACAGGTTCACCCTGAACCGATCGATATAAGTATAATAATTATAGTTACGAACGGGGACTTTTGCGTAGGCTGTATGCATAGATACTAAAAACAGTATCACATTTAACAATACGACGCCATAAGCTCTCCCAAACTTCAGTTTCATGCGCATCTAAACTTAGAATAAAACCATCTTTGTGGTTCAAAGTTGCAAACTTAATAAGTTTTTTTGTTTATCGGTGCATTATCTCTTAATTTTCCTATAGGAATCTGAGACTTTTATTGTACTTCCGTTTCGATTTACTCACAAATTGCATATCAAAGCTATATGCAGCGAAAATTTCATGACTGCCACCGGATACAGCTCCCAGTTTGGAGGTGGAGATATCGTAGGCATATCCGACAGAGATATTTTTCATTTTTGCACCCGCCATCATCACCACCGCATCCTTCAATCGGTAAGACAATCCTCCCCAAAAACGGCTTTTATATTCTGCCCGGCAGGTAAGCTCTGCCTGTACTACATTGAAGTCACTCTTCAATAACGCGGAAGGATACAATACGGTTGAATAACTTTCCATCGGAAAATTCGCTCCTCCCGTCAGGAACATGGTTCTGCCGACTTTCGAGGATCCTTTTTCGAATTGTATCGTTGGTTCAAGCAGGTGCAAAAAAGAAAGCCCCGCATAATAGTGGTCTGTTGTATAATTCACACCCAGCCCCAAATCAAAGGCAGTACCGGATACACTGGTGGAGGGAATATAGGGGTCTGTCCCCTCATGGTATTCATCCGAACTTCCCAACAAATCCACTTTAGTACCATCAAAAGACTGGCTCAAAATTCCAAGTTGCGTTCCGAGGGATAAAACCCCATTCATCAGGTTTAATTTATAGGCGTAATTCACCCCAAGGGATACATTGGAGAAAAGACCGGCCTCATCCTTGTACAAGCCAATTCCTATCCCCTGATCTTTGCCCCACCGGGCAAACGGAAGATCGGCGCTTGCAAATAAAGAGCGGGGGGCCCCACTGATCCCAACCCATTGCTGCCGGTTGATAATAAGGGCGTTTACCCCGGAGGTTTCTCCCACACAAGACGGATTATAGTAAGACTTAGTCGCCCAATACTGACTAAACTGAGCATCAAACTGAGCTTGCAGTCCGGTGCAAAATATGATCAACGACAGTAAGACGATTACCCTTTTATCCATCCTTGTTTTAAACATTATAGTAGTTAAACTGATTAAATCCTGAAAAATTGTATGCGAAGTCTATTTGATGAATCGAAAACCGGCGATTTAACTTTTCGGGCCTGCCACCCAAAAACGCAAAAGGAAAACCAGGATAATTTTCCGGTTTTCCCTTTCATTTTGTCGGACTGTACCAGTTACCCTTAATACTCTTCTTCGTTGAAGAAAAAGTCTTCCTTACTCGGATAATCAGGCCAAATGTCTTCTATACATTCAAATACCTCTCCTTCATCTTCCATCTCCTGAAGATTTTCAATTACTTCGAGGGGAGCACCTGAACGCATGGCAAAGTCGATTAATTCATCTTTAGTCGCGGGCCAGGGTGCATCTTCCAGTTTCGAGGCTAATTCTAACGTCCAGTACATAGTTCTATCGGATTTTTAATTGTTTAATTGTTTGTATATCACATTAATTAGTTCTCACTATTCGCCCCCCGTTGGGGACGTGCTTTGCTAAGTATCATTTGCCACGGGTTGCACCCGTGGTTATTCAAATCGAGGTCTTTCAGACCTCTCCGGGAAAATGTCCGCGAATACGGACAAATCTCAATAACAGTGAGTGAATTGAAAATCAGTGTATCTAAACCTAACAGGTTTTCAAAACCTGTTAGGTTTGTCCTTTTGAGACAACACCTTAAATTCATCAATTCAAAAAAACTCACTCTCAGAAATGTCCGCGAAGCGGGCTAACTTCAATAACCGTGGGAAACCCACGAAAGGGAATAAACCCCATATCCCGTCCCCGATGGAGGCAAACATATATCATAAAGAGAGGTCACATTTATCTGACAGCTCTGTTCTTATTTCAATTTTCACAAAATAATTTACCCACTCTCTGTGGTAAAAAACGATATTAATCTCTTACCCTTTAAAAAAGTTGCAAATATAAAAACTATTTTCAGTCTCAGAGCCTGTTTTGAATTTTATTGCGATACTTTTTTCAGAACCGTTTCGAGGTCGATTTTTTGCTTTTATCCCGCAGATTTAGCGGGCTAAATCAAGGGGGAAAAGTAAAAAAACAGACCCGAGAGAGACTAAAAAGGAGCAAAGAAAGATGGTGTCCAAAAAGTTAGTTCATGCAAAACTGAACTTACAAAATGATAGTTGAATAATTCTAACCGCCTCTAATTGGCTACGCCGATCTTCGATTCCCCTAAAGGGGACTTTGAAGAGTGGTATTTCGAAGCAAATTTGCACTTCTAAACATCCCCTTCCGATAGCTATCGGGAAGGGGCTTGGGGCGGTTCGTGGTTGCAATTTGTTACTTATTGAGTTGCTTATATCTCTTTTGGACACCCTCTTATATGAAAATGTTACGGTAAAATTCAACCAGACTCTCAATCGTTCGTCCAGAAAATCTCCTCCTGATTTTCATCAAGAACCAGCTTCCGGGAGAGAACAAACAGCAAATCAGACAACCGATTGACAAAAACCATCAATTCATTGCTGACCGGATTCAACTCATTCAGGGCGATAATGCGGCGCTCCGCTCTGCGACACACCGTCCGGCAGACATGAGCCAGTGCGCCCGGCTTATTCCCCCCGGGAATGGTAAAGAGCTTCAGTCTGGGCAATGCTGCATCCATGACATCAATGGCCTCTTCCAGTCGCTTCACATCCTCCTCTGAGATCTTACACCCGTATTTCTGAGCGGTAGCATCATCTTCAGTAGCAAGAATAGCCCCGACGGTAAATAATTTCCGCTGAATAAAGAGAAAGAGCTCTTTCAGCGTTGAATCTTCAATATCGCAATTGAGTAGTCCGAGGAAGGCATTCAACTCATCAATGGAGCCGTAGGCCTCCAGCCGGGTATCGGATTTCATCACACGGGTCCCTCCTACCAGAGACGTTGTCCCTTTATCCCCTGTCTTTGTATATACGTTGCTTTTTTTTATATCCATGCGTAAAGTAATTTGCACATCACAGAAACTAAGGTTTACCTTGGCCTTCTTTTCAACAGATACGGCACAACGACATCTAATCGTTTTTCCTATTGTGT
>JAUZOF010000145.1 GCA_030706585.1 Bacteroidota bacterium | reverse complement strand
TTACAGCACTGTAGATTTGAATTTATTCAAAAGTGGAATGGATCCGGACTTGCATCCGAATGTGAATTGGAGAGATGTTATCCTGAAAGACTATACATGGAACCAACAATTTCACTTGAGTGCTTCAGGAGGAGGACAGGTTGCCCGTTACTACATGAGTTTGGGAGTTTTAAATAAAGATGCTCTCTTTAAACAAGATAAGGGAATCAATAAATATGACACAAATGTAAACTACAAGCAGTATAACTTTAGGGCCAACGTAGATGTGAATATGACCCCGACTACAACCTTAACACTGGGTTTGGAAGATGTGTTGGTGAATCAGAATTATCCGGGTTTTGGAAATAATAGCCAGTCTCTTTGGGATGCACAGGCAAACATGACTCCGGTGACCGTTCCTGTTGTTTTCTCCACAGGACAACTTCCTGCGTACGGGTCTAACAATGATCAGATAAGTCCGTATGTTCTGTTGAACTATACAGGGTTTCAAAAATATTATCACAATACTAATAATATGAACCTTCAGTTTCAACAGGATTTAAAGATGATAACAACAGGTCTCAATTTTACGGCCTTGTTCAATATGACAACTAACAGTGAGATGACGACAAACAGAACAAAGACTCCGGCTTTGTATTATGCAAAAACCAGAAACCGTGATGGGTCGTTAGCATTGGAAAAGAAACGTGATTCATCCGATCCCTCATTTTCAGTAAAAACGTATGTGGACAGAAAATACTACTTCGAGGCACACGTCAATTACGAACGCTTGTTTAATAAAGTACATCGTGTTACAGGTTTGGCACACTATTACATGGAAGATTATATCCGCTCTTTTAACAAAGAAGCCAACGCAGAATTAAATGATTTAACTGCAATTCCAAAACGTTATATGGGCTTTTCGGGGCGTGCAACTTATTCTTTCAAAGACACCTATATGATAGAGGGTAATATAGGGTATACAGGATCTGAAGCTTTTGAAAACGGAAAGAAGTTTGGTGTTTTCCCTGCGGTCTCTTTGGGATGGGTTCCCTCTCAATATAAATTCATTCAGAAGAACTTTCCATTTGTCGATTTTCTTAAGTTCAGAGGTTCGTATGGGACTGTAGGTAACGACCGTATGGATACACGGTTCCCATATCTGACATTGATGGGATCAACCGGTAGTGGTATTTGGGAATCGGGCTCAGGTTATACTGAAACTCAGGTAGGATCAAACAATTTGAGATGGGAAACTGCAACCAAGACAAACTTTGGTATTGATACTAAGTTGTTTAAGAATAAATTTGATATATCTGTAGATTTCTATAAGGATGTTCGTTCAGGTATCTATCAACAGCGTGCAAGTATTCCTGACGAAATGGGGTTGGTAAGCCTGCCGTTTGCAAATGTGGGCAAAATGCAAAGCTGGGGTATTGACGGTCACCTTAGTTATACCCAGACTATCAACAAAGATACTTATTTCGTGTTGAGAGCCAATTTTACACAGTCTAAGAACAAAGTGTTACAGTATGAAGAGGCAATTGTTCGCTATCCATATCAATCAACAGTTGGTTATCAATGGGGTGTAAACAGAGGGCTGATTGCTCTTGGCCTTTTCAAAGATGAAGCCGATGTAAAAAACAGTCCGAGACAGACATTTATGAGCCAGGTAATGCCGGGTGATATCAAGTATAAGGATGTGAATGGCGATGGCGTAATTGATGGATATGATGTTGTGCCTCTGGATTATTCGAGTACACCTCAGATACAATATGGTTTTGCTACCGAATTTAATTATAAGAATTGGAATATCAGTATCTTGTTTGAAGGTGTAGGTCGTATGAAATATTTCAGTGGAGGTAATGGTTACTTCCCCTTTGCAGGCAAGGAAGTGGGAAATGTACTGGATATTGTAGCTATACAATCTAATCGTTGGACTTCAAGAGACATTTCGGGAACAGCAGCAACTGAAAATCCGAATGCCCGTTTCCCAAGGCTAACATATGGAGATAACAGCAATAACAACCGTCCATCGACTTTCTGGTTGAATGATGGCAGTTATGTTCGCTTGAAGAATGTACAGATATCATACCAGACCAAAGCTAAATTTTTGCAAAGAGCAGGTATTAAAAATGCGACATTCAGCTTGATTGGAGATAACCTGCATGTATGGGATAAAGTGAAAATCTTTGATCCGGGTCAGGCAACATCCAACGGTGCAGCCTATCCTGTGCAAAGGGTATTTACATTACAAACGAATATTCAATTTTAAAAACGAGAGACTATGAAATTAATAAATTGGATTAATAGCAAAGGGGTCATGGCATTGTTTGCGTGTGTATTGCTATGTTCTTCTTGTGAAAGCTACTTAGATATAGATAAGTATGTCTATGATAAGATGACAATAGACTCCATATTTGCAAGTAGGACAAGAATCTTACAATACATAAACGGTACGGCAGCGTATCTGAAAAACGAATCAAAATATGTAGGAGACTGGTATCCAGATGCAAAAACATCATCGCCAAGCGGTATGGGAGCTGATGAAGCCATTCAGCCGTGGGCAGATGATAACCACCCCGGATCGAAACTGGTGGTTGATGCTATCACGCCACGTAGTACCGGTGGAATAAATCCATGGCCCGATTATTATAAAGGGATTCGAAAAGCAAATATTATTATTGCACGTATTGGTGAAAACAAAGATTTGACAGATATGGATCGGCAGGATTATACCGGAATGGCATATTTCCTTCGGGCTTATTTTTACTATAGTTTGGTAAGACTATATGGTCCGGTGCCCATTCTTCCTGACAATGCGTTTGATACGGATACTCCGGTTGCAGATGTTTCCTTTGAACGATCTTCATACGATAACTGTATAGAATATATTTGTGCCAATATGGAAAAGGCGGCACAAATGTTACCGAATGACAGACCAATTGCATTTCAGAATATGCCGACCAAAGGAGCCGCTTTGGCAGTAATCGCTCGTTTGCGACTTTATTCAGCCAGTCCTTTATATAACGGCAATACCTATTACGCAGATTGGAAACGTTCGGACGGAACTCCATTCATTTCTCAAAAACCGGATCCTTCCCGTTGGGGGGTAGCTGCCGCTGCGTTTAAACGTATTATTGATATGAACAAATACGCGCTTAACACTCAGCCTAAAATTATATCATCAAAAGGAACAGGTACATTAGATCTTCCCGATACAAGCGATCCGAATCTGAAAACAAAAGCATTCCCTTATGGTGCTATGGACATCGATCCGTACAAATCGTACAAGACTGTGTTTGATGGATTGGTGAGACCGGAAAATAGCAGAGAGCTGATCTATTTTTGTACACGTAGCACCGTGGATGATGCATTTTACTTCCCTGCCAAACAAGGAGGAAATACAACGTTCAGTGTAACGCAGGATATGGTAGATCAATATCGTATGGCAGATGGAAGACAATACAGCGATGCAACTTCGGATGAGAAGTCATGGGTTCCTGTAGGTTCAGGGCTTACATTTTCAGATGATTATGTGTTGGCTGCTGAAAGAGCAAAAATGCACGATAACCGCGAACCCCGTTTTTACGCTTCTATCGGCTTCAACCATTGCATTTGGCCGGCCACATCGTACAGAGGTACTGATAATAGCATCAAAAATATGAATGCGACTTATTATAAAGATGGTAACACACTGGGAAGTTCTACCAACTACAACAGAACCGGCTATACCTGCCGTAAATATGTGAATCAGGAAGATTATGATCAGTGGGAAGGTACTATTAAGACAAAGTATTATCCGATCTTCCGTTATGCAGAAGTATTGTTGGGCTACGTGGAAGCTATGAATGAAATGACTGAAGCATATACAGATAAAGCAACTGGTATTTCGGTAAGCAGAGATCCGGCACAAATAGTATTTTACTTCAACCAGATTCGTTACCGTGCAGGTTTGCCGGGTATATCAGTTGCCGATGCTTCTGATCGTGCAAAAATGAGAGATATTATTAAACAGGAATGGCAGGTCGAATTCTTTAATGAAGACCATCGCTACTATGACCTCCGCCGCTGGATGGATGCTCCAATCGCATACAGAAAACCGGTTACAGGTCTGGATGTTACAGCCAAAACCTCTGAACGTCAAAAATTTTATACGGTAAGAGTATGGAATACAGAAACAGCAATGAAACGCGTGTGGAGTAATAAAATGTACTTCTTCCCGATTGATCAGAGTGTGTTGGATAAAAATGCCAAATTGGTTCAGAATCCGGAATGGTAACCTATTACTTAATTATGTAATTTCAAAAAACATGAAACATATAATATTATTTTCGTTGACCTTTTTGTCTTTCCTGCTCGTGGGCTGTGATGTTGAGTCTCCGATGGATAAAGACTTATACCCTCAGCAAGTGTATATTGTGGGAGCAAAAGACAAGGTTATTGACAGAGATTTGAATATAGGCAACTCGCCGGATACGATCTCGCTTTCAATTGCCGTGAGTGGTTCTCGCATGTCATCTCAGGATGTTACGGTTTCTGTAGCAGAAGCACCGGGAGCTATTGATTATTATGACTCCAGAAATCTCTCGGCTTTAGTTACTCAATATCGCAAGCTGGCTGATGGTGTTTATACATTTCCATCTAACAATGTGAAGATAAAGGCAGGTCAGGTGTATAACACCTTCCCGATTTATGTGACACCAAAAACACTTAATTGTGATTCTCTTTACATGCTTGCACTGAAGTTGACGTCTACCTCTGCTTATTCACTGACTAAAACAGATACAGTAGCATTGGTGAGAATTAATATGGTGAACAAGTACTCGGGATTGTATTACATGGATGGCGTAATCAGAAACGTGTCAAATCCGAAAGATACGTTGGTGTATAAGATGTCCAGAAACCTCAAAGCTACAGATAACGGTAGTACGGTGCGTATGTATCACTACAATAACGAGTACAATCAGGGTGACTCAAGGGATTATCGCCCAACTCATACCTTTAAAATCACAGTCAATGCAGATAATAGTTTGACATTTACTACCTGGGATAAGTTCCAGATTACAGGTGGTGGTGGCAAATACTATCCTGACCTGAAACTGTATGATTTGTGGTACACATTTGTTGATGATAAAGGGGTAACCCGCAAGACGGTAGGTCACTTGTATAAAGCGACAACAACCACAGCGGCTCAACATATAATTGACGATTGGTTGGAAGAACATCCGTTAGGTAAATAAAAAAGAGTAAGAAGGTGCCTGAAAAGCCGGTTCGGCATTGATTGCTGATATGTTTTTTCAGGCGCTTTCTTTTAAGTTATTGCGTGGGGAATTGTTTTTAGGCAGAAATTAGAGATCAAAGAGTCAACAGAGTGCGGATTATAAAAAATACAGATCAAACTTAATTGTTTGAACAAAGAAATAATACAACCTTGCGCCAGGCCATGAAAGTTCGATTAATGACATTGCTATTCTCTTTGCTTGCTTTTAGTACAAGCCTTCAGGCGCAGGAATCAGAAGAGAATCAGATAAAGCAACTCTTTTTGGATCAGTTGTCTCTTTTTCCGCAAGAGAAAATTTATGTCCATACAGACAAGAGTTCATACCAGACGGGCGAAATGATTTGGTTGCGCGTACATATGGTAGATGCCGTGTTTCTTAAACAGGCGAATGCCAGTCGTTATGTGTACATAGAATTGATTGATCCTGTCAATCGCGTTGTCGACAGGGTTAAGTTGAGGCCTGACACAGCAGGATGTTTCTATGGTTACATCCAGTTGGACAAAGAGTTGGGGATGGGGACCTATCATTTGAGAGCCTATACGCGGTTTATGCAAAATATAGGAGAGGATTATTTCTTTACGAAGCCGGTTTATGTGACCAATCCGGGTGCAGAAAAAATAGCAGTCAATATAAAATACAGGCAGGAAGGCAAGTCGGTGAATGCGACCTTGAAGTTTTGCTCACAAGCCGGAAGAGATACGATCCTGCCGGATCAATGTACAGTTTTACATGCGGCAAGTACGGATGAGGATGCAAAAGAGGTTCGCTTTGATAAGAGAACCGGATCTTGTTCCTGGAGTGCTGCTGAACTGAACAGAGGCCGAACGTTTCTGTTGAAAACGGTCGCGGGACGCCGAACGTATAAACAGTATTTTACGATACCGTATCTTGAAAAGAGTTTTGATGTTTCGTTTTTCCCCGAAGGAGGTTATGCTCCGGTTTCCACAAATATCACCATGGCATTCAAGTCGGTTAATACAAGTGGTTTGTCGGAATATGTAAAAGGGAAAGTGTATGACGACCAGAATCAGGAGTGTGCAGAATTTGAGTGCTCTCACCTGGGAATGGGCCGATTCAACATGTATTATGTGCCGGGTAGAAAATATTATGCGGTGTGCACCAATCAGGATAGCATTGCTAAACGGTTTGATTTGCCATTGCCATCAGATAGTGCGGTGAGTTTGAAAACAGAATGGGAAGGAGACAAATTATTCGTGTCCGTTCTGAAATCGCCAAACTGCCGGTTGTCGAAACAAATGCAGCTCATTGCTCATATCCGGGGAGTTCCCTTGTATGCAAAGCACTGGGATGGAGAAAAGGAGCATCTCGTATTTGAAAAAGACTTTTTCCCGGCTGGGATTGTGCACTTTTTGCTGATAGACGAAGACCGGAATATTTTGAGCGAGCGGCTTGTGTTTTCTTTCCAGAAGAACACGTTTGCGCAGGCTGCCATTGAACCGGATAAAAAAACGTTTAAGAGTCGGGATAAAATAAGTTTATCGATACGTGTAATAGACAAAAATCAGGATCCTTTGCCGGGTTATTATTCGCTGGCGGTGCTGGATGCTGGCAATGCAGCTTTGGATACGACGTCTACTATTGTATCAACGTTATTGTTGTCCTCGGAGCTCAAAGGCAATATTGAAAATCCGATGTTTTATTTTCAAAAGGATAACAAAAAGGCGACGGCAGCACTGGATATGTTATTGATGACGCAAGGCTGGCGCAGGTACGACATTTCAAAGTTATTGAAAGGATCACTTCAAAAGGAATTGCGTTATCCGGTCGAATTGAGAGAAGAGGTGACAGGGGAGAGTGATGGCGTGTTTTCATCCTCAAAAGATGCACCCATAACCCTGATCGCACTTAACGATTCGGTAATAGGCTCGTCCTATGTCCAAACGGATCAGAAAGGCCGGTTTGTGTTTAAAGACCTGGAATATCCGGAAGGAACGAAATATATAGTTCAGGCCAATAGCAAAAAAGGATCAAGGCATGTTTTTATAGAAATTGACTCTGTGAAACCCTTCCCGAGCTTAAAGAGTTTCCTTGTTGAAGTGCTTCCGTCGGTGAAAGTCAACAGCACGCCAACTGTTGGTCAAAATGGGAAGTTACTGTTGGATGAGGGCATTAAAACGATAGACTTGAATGAGGTTACCGTTACGGCTAAGCGCACACCATGGCTAAAAACGGACTCTCCGTATTATTCGGTTATGTCGTCTTCGGTTATAACCTCTAAAGATATTGATAAATGGCATATTTTATCCGTATATGATCTGTTGCGCAGGTTATCAGGAGTAACGGTGTCTGGATCGGAGGTGCGTTACCGGGGTAATACTCCTATGTTGCTTTTAGATAATATTCCTATGGAAGGGTTTGATTACGATATGCTTGTGGTTGATGATATAAAAGATGCTTTTGTGACGCCGGGAACATCAATGGGTATTATTTTCGGATCGCGCGGGGCGAACGGGGCTATTGTTATCAATACAAAGAAAGGCTTTGTGCAAACCAAAACAATGAGTTCAAATATCAGATATGTCAACGCGTTGGGCTATCAACAGCCGGTGAAGTTTTATTCTCCCGTTTATGATACAGAAGATGCCCGAAAAAATCCGCGGTTTGATTCCCGCACTACAATATATTGGAATCCGGTAGTCCGGACAGACAAAGATGGCATGGCTCAAATAAATTTTTATTCGGCCGACAGATCTTCAAAATATATAGTTGTGCTTGAAGGGGTAAGTAATTACGGACATCTGGTGTCATTTATGAAAGAAAATGTGACTGTTGCAGCCGGGCATTGAGACGACATGCATAAGTAGTTTGCAACATAATGACAAGCAAGTGTAACTGATATGTGCATTTGAAATTGTAAAAATGATTATTGCTTAGAATTAGAATGATGTTTTATTGATAACATCAAGAATTAGGTTAATTGTATGGTTGAGAAAGATCTCTACGTGAGTAGGGGTCTTTCTTATTTGTAGGAGGGCATCATCGCTTTTGTCTTATAGCTCAAACAATTGCTGCACGATTTCGTCATTGGCATTGTCGCGATAGCGGGCCACAAAGTCTTTGGGCGACATGTTGAAATAGCTCTTAAACGATTTTGAAAAATAGGAAGGTTCTGAAAATCCCACCTCGTAGGCAACCTCCGAAATGGATATTTTGCCCTGAATAAGCATCAGTCCCGCTTTTTTCATACGCACCGACTTTATCAGGTCGTTGGGCGAACTTCCGAATAGCTCCTTGGTGCGCCGGTAAAGGTGAACGCGGCTCAAAGCGACCTCATGACTTAGTTCTTCTACCCCGAAACCCGCATCGGCAATGTGGCTCGAAATAGCATCCATCACTCTCTTTTTCCATTTATCTTCTCCCGAATCGACGGACTTGGAAGGTTCAACCTGCTGCGTTTGTATTACATTGAGGTAATTCTCTTTGATACGAAGCATTTCACCGATAACGGTACGTAAGCGCTTTTTACTTCGCTGGCGCATTTGATAGGTGCGGTATTGGCTGTATACGAGCGAAAGGAGGATGATAAAATAAAACAGTTTGCTCCACCACGACCAATACCATGGAGAGGTGATGATGACATCGATAGAAGCTTCGGTGGTTTGCAGCTTTTTGCCTTCGCTGATGCTTTGCACGCGGAGCGTATAGTGACCCGGAGGCAGCTGGTTGTACACCGCCAGCGGATTGTCGGCAGTGGTGGAGTGCCACACGGATTCGTAACCTTTT
>JAUZOF010000144.1 GCA_030706585.1 Bacteroidota bacterium | reverse complement strand
CCACCGGTGAAAACGACCATCCCATTACCCTAGGAGTCAAAGTCAAAACCCAGGGCGTTGCGCATACGGTCGTTTACAAAGCCAATGCAGGAGAAAAAGAGGTTGCAATTGCGCATTCCAATCCGACCGATGATCTGGGCGAGATAAAAGAATTTGTACTCGGCAAAGCTTCAGAGCTAAAGGATGATTATTTGCTCATTGTTTCGACAATTGATTTATCTAATCTGGACCAGACCCAATGGGACAATACCACCGTCAGATATCACCTGAATGGAGGTGCTTCCGGCAATCAGGCCTTTGAAGAAGATATGGACGATACCAAGATGACTCCGGACGGGAAATTAATTGTCACCAAACCAATCAAACTGAAATAGATACCGGAAATTACCAAGGATATTCCTATCAATCTTTATCCTTTGTTTAGCAGTCGTTTATCTGATAAACAGACCAGCTATCCTATAAATCTTTATAAATGCTAAAAATCCATTCCGAAGGCAGCTCTTGTTACCTTCAGTTTGTTATATACTGAAGATGATTTTACAATCATCTGTACTTACCGATAAGGTTTTCAAATTGTTATGCTTCGTCACATGATTAGTTGTTAATCTGCTTTACCAACTAATAACCATCTCATATCCTTGTAGGATATTATTTTACAGGATTCGCTGTATTTAACCTAAATTGAACTTGTTGGTCATGAAGAAGCTTATTTTTACCCTTGGATTTATTCTTATAGCATCCATTGCTATCGGACAGGTTTACAAAACCGTCAATGCAACACCTGGAGGGTTAGATACCCTACTCACCTCTACAGAGAGAGTCACCGTTACAAATCTTACAATCAAAGGTTCCATAGATGCACGCGATTTCAGGTACATGCGTGATGAAATGTCTTCATTGTCAGTACTGGATATCAGCGGAGCGAATATTGCATCCTATACAGGTACTGACGGGACTGATAACTGGTCTGGTTTATCCGTTTTCTATCCATCCAAAGCCATTCCGGATTATGCCTTATACAGCAGCAATTCATTAACCTCCGTCATTGTAAATACCCAGGTAAACAGGATAAATGCAGAAGCATTTATGAACTGCAGTAATTTAATCTCCGTAACAGGGACCTCATCGGTTACAATCATTGGAGATAAGGCATTTTCTGATTGCTATAACCTATCCTCCATTACCGGATCTACAGTACTAAAAACGATCGGCGCTTCTGCATTCTCCAGCTGTAACAGCCTGTCTTCAATAAATATCCCGGCGTCGGTAACCTCTATCGGGGACGGTGCTTTTTTCGGATGTGGGGCTCTGTTTATTGTAGATCCGGCCAACCTCTATTATTCCAGCAATGGAGGTGTACTTTTTAATAAGACTCAGACGACCTTATTACAATGCCCGTCCTCTCTTCGTGGACACTATACTCCTCCGGCTACTGTGACAAGCATCGGGAACTATGCCTTTGCCTTTTGCGACAGTCTGACGTCAGTTACCATCCCAACCTCTGTGATCACGATTGGGGAAAACGCATTCAACTACTGCAAAAGCATAACCTCAATAGATATACCCAACTCGGTAACAACTATCGGCAGCTACGCATTTGCCCACTGCGATACACTTCTGTCTATTACGATACCCTCATCAGTGACCTCTATTGGTAATAATGCATTTACCGAATGTATAAATCTGGCTTCGGTATCACTTCCAGCTACATTGACCTCGATAAGCAGCAGTCTATTCTACAAATGTAAGAACCTGACCTCAATCGATATCCCATCATCTGTTACCACTATCGGACCATATGCGTTCTATAACTGCACCGATCTGACAACATTCTCTGTTCCTCTATCTGTAGGAGTTATCGGAGAAAATGCATTTTTCAATTGCAGTAACCTAACCTCATTTTATGTATCCCGCTCAGTCCCCATTGACCTGAGTAGTACCTACTCTGTTTTTTATGGAATTGACCCTACTTGTATTCTATATGTCCCCCAAAATGCAAAAAGCGCTTATGTCAATGCTTATCAGTGGAAAGAGTTTTCCTCCATTGTAGAATTAATTCCTACAGGTAAATCAGATGCTGTGATTGATAAACCTCAAATCTACACATCAGGCGACAGAGTCTGGACAGAAGACATTAACGGTCCGGCAATCCTCCGAATCTATAATACAGCAGGGAAACAGCTGATTGCTAAAAATATCTCAGGAGACGAATCTATTTCCATCTCTGAGCTGGCAAATGGAATTTATATCGTACAACTCAATGTTGGAGAATTATCTGTAACCCGTAAAATTGTAAAGAACTGATCCAGCCGGTGTAATCTGACTGCTAATAAATAACAGGCTATGAAAAGAATAATACTTACCCTGAGTCTTGCCTGCATAACATCTGTAATATCAGGTGCTGTATCCAAATCCGTCAATGTTGCATCCGCAGGCACATTGAGTACCTTACTCACTTCTACAGAAAGGACGACAGTCACCGATCTCACCGTAACCGGTACAATTGATGCCCGGGATTTCAAATTTATGCGGGACAATATTTCACAGCTCGCCAATCTGAATCTATCGGGGGTAACTATCGCTGCTTACTCCGGTACCGGCGGTACCAGCGTCCGCAGTACTGCAACTTATGCAGCCAATGAAATGCCGGTATCATCATTCAACACCAAAAGTTTATTGACCTCGATAACTTTGCCCACCTCCATAACGTCAATTGGTGATTCAGCATTCTATAGCTGTATAAAGCTTGCCGGAACACTTTCCATTCCCGATCCCGTGACTTCTATCGGAAAAGCAGCATTTACGAATACTGCCTTAACGGCCTTCTCCGTTGGTAGTGGAAACAGTAGCTTCTCTGTTATTGATGGGATACTTTTCAATAAGCTCCAAACCACATTGCTTCTCTGTCCGTATGGCAAAACAACAGCCAATTATACTATTCCCTCTACGGTCACGTCAGTGGGCGATGCAGCTTTTTATGGATGCTCCGGAATAACCGGGACATTGACCATTCCTTCGTCTGTTACCTCCATTGGGATTAAAGCATTTATGAACTGCACTGGTCTTTCATCCGGATTGACATTGCCCACTTCGATAATTACGATAAAGGATAGCGCATTCTTAAACTGTTACCGATTGACTGGTCCCCTCACTATTCCTACATCTGTAAATGCCATCGGAGCATTTGCTTTCAGCAGATGTTCGGGGCTTACGGGCATTCTGACTATCCCGGCGTCCGTCACCTCTATCGGAACAGCAGCCTTTGCGGGAAGCTCTATTACATCGTTTTCCGTAGCTGGTGATAACCCCACTTATTCCTCTTACAATAATCTGTTGTATAATAAAGACTTTACTACTTTACTTCAATATCCAACCGGAAAATCCGGTTCGTGTGTGATTCCCGGTACAGTTACTACAATTGCTGACTACGCATTTGCCTATGGGTACGGTTTGATTGGAAGTCTGACGATTCCCGCTTCTGTTACAACCATTGGTAACTATGCCTTTTATTACTGCAACCACCTCACCGGAAATCTGATTATCCCCAATACAGTCACCAACTTGGGAGAAGGAGCTTTTGCCAACTGCACCGGATTTAAAGGCTCTATTACAATATCAAATGCTTTGAAAACGATCAACGATTATACCTTCTACGAATGCACCGGGCTGACGGGAACATTAACTATTCCCTCCTCCGTCACGTCAATCGGGAGCAGCGCTTTCACCGATTGTGCCGCTTTGTCGGGTGCGCTCATTATTCCGGAGACAGTAAACACCCTCGGAGAAGAAGCATTCTACGGATGCTACGGATTAACGGAATTATATCTGCCTGCCAATATCGGTGTAATCCCCGATTACTGTTTTTTCGGATGTATTGGCCTTACAAAGATTCAATCGGCCCGTCCCACAGCACCTTCAATCGGCATGCACACATTTGAAGATGTGGACTTTACCACTTGCCAGCTCATCATCCCGACAGGTTCAACAAGTTCTTACCAGTCTGCACCATATTGGTCATATTTTACCACTATAACGGAACAAAACTTCACTACAATAGTCAATACAATCCAGGAGCAGAACCGTGTTTATGCTACGAATGGACAGATCATCGTTGAATGCAGTCAGTCCGGCACCCTGATTCAAATCTATAGTGTGAGAGGACAACTTGTTAAGGTCATGCAAAGTCAGGAAGGCAAACTGGCGATTGACTTGCCTAATGGCATTTACATTATTCGCTTTGGTAACCGCTCATTCAAGGTTATGCTGTAAGTATTTTCTTTTCAGTCATGTAAAAGAAGTGTCAGGAAGCCTACTTTGTAGGGCTTCCTGAATCACTTTTCTAACCTAACCTTATAAACGACCAACCATGAAAAACATTATCTTACTCCTTAGTCTCTTCTTGCTGAATACAATTGCATCCGGACAAGTCAGCAAAACCGTAAACGTTGGTACAGCAGGGACTTTAAACACATTGCTCACGAGTACTGAGGCCACAACCGTAACCGATCTGACTATATCCGGGAGCATCGATGCCCGCGACTTTAAGTTTATGCGGGACAATATGACGGCACTTATCAGCCTCGATTTGTCAGGCGTTGGTATTGTAAGCTACTCCGGAGCTGAAGGAACCACTTCTTCCGCAATCACATACCCGGCCAATGAAATCCCCCAACGTGGCTTATACAACAAAAACGGACTAAAAACCATTACACTACCCATATCTCTGACATCTATCGGGGATATGGCGTTTGCCAGTTGCAGCGGATTGTCAGGAATTACCTTTCCGGCATCCCTTGTAACCGTTGGGCAAAGTGCATTTTCAAACTGTTCCGGACTGAAGGGTGACATGGTTTTTCCCAATTCGGTAACAGATATCGGAGCAAGTGCTTTTTATCAATGTAGCAGTTTAGACGGGAACCTGTCTCTTTCCAGTTCATTGAAGACAATTGGCTCCTCTGCGTTCTCATACTGTACAAAACTGAAAGGCAACCTCGTGATTCCCAACTCGGTTACGGCTATGGGAGAAAGTTCTTTTAAGAACTGTTACGGATTTACCGGAACACTGACACTATCAAACTCTTTAACCGAAATCAGCACAGCTACTTTTGCAAATTGCTCAGTATTAAGCGGCTCATTAGTTATTCCCGGATCTGTAACGGTTATTGGGCCTGATGCTTTTTCCTCATGTGAAAAACTTTCCGGCTCACTCACCTTCCCCAACTCCGTGACAACTATCGGAGAAGGTGCATTCCATTGGTGCTATGGACTGTCAGGAACACTGACTATACCAAACTCTGTCACTTCTATCGGTGCTGCTGCTTTTCAATATTGTTCTTATATAGAAGAACTTTACCTAAGCAAAAATATCAGCACCATCCCACAAAGTACATTCGGTGGATTTTATGCTTTGAATATAGTTAAAGCGACGAATCCTGTTCCCCCGGCTATTACAAGCACAACATTCTCCGGAGTACCATACAGCACCTGCACTCTATATGTTCCTATCGGGAAAAAAGCGGTATACAAGGCTGCATCTTATTGGTCAAACTTCCAGATTGTCTCGGAAATGGATTTTACAGCTGCGACAAGTAACGCGGTTAATAATAAAAATGATGTTTACACTACGAATGGCCAGCTCATAGTTGAATGCAGTCAGTCAGACGCCCTGATTCAAATCTATAGCGTGACGGGGCAGCTCATCAAGGTCTTGCAATGTCAGGAAGGCAAACTCGCGATTGACTTGCCTAACAGCATGTACATTATTCGCCTGGGTAATCATTTTCACAAGATTATCCTGTAAACGATCTTTTTTAATCATGCCAAAGAAGTGTCCGGAAGCCTGCAGCATTAGGGTTTCGGAGTCTCATCTAACCAAACCTTATAAAACACCTAACCATGAAAAACTTATTCTTTATCCTAAGCCTATTCCTGCTGAATACAGTTGCTTTCGGACAAGTTAGCAAAACCGTAAACATCACCACAGCAGGAACTTTGAACTCATTGATTACTTCAACTGAAAAAACCACCATTACTGATTTGACTGTAACGGGTACTATTGACGCAAGTGATATCAAATTCTTACGGGATGAAATGACCGCTCTAACCAATTTAGATTTGTCAGCAAGCAATATTGCGGCATACACTGGAACCGGAGGAACATATTCCACGGCATCGCTTAGCTATCCGGCTAATGAAATACCGAAGCGGGCTTTCTTCTACAAAACCGGACTTAAGAGCATTAAATTGCCGAGTTCGACAACATCAATTGGTGATTACGCCTTTAACTATTGTTCCGGAATAAACAGCGTTATATTACCGGATCCTGTTCAGAAAATCGGAGATCTGTCTTTTGCCAGTTGTACAGGATTAACGGCAGTTACCTTTCCAGCGTCATTAGTAACTATTGGTTCTTCTTCATTTTCAAATTGTTCAGCACTGACAGGAAATCTGGTCATACCCAATTCCGTTACCACAATCGGGAGTTATGCTTTTACTCAATGTACTGGATTAAATGGCACTCTGACATTTCCAGGTTCTTTAACGACCATTGGTACTGCCGCATTTTCATATTGTTCAGGGCTAAAAGGGAATCTCCTAATTCCGAATTCTGTTACGACTATAGGTGAAAGGGCATTTCAAAATTGTTCCGGATTCACAGGAAATCTTTCAATCTCAAATTCATTAACAGCTATAAATCCTTTTACATTCTCTAATTGCACTGGACTAACTGGTACATTAATTATACCAACGACTGTAACGACAATAGGAAATAATGCCTTTGCACTCTGTTCCGGGTTAACCGGTTCATTAACTATTCCAGGCTCGGTTTCCTCTATCGGGAATGCATCTTTCATGTATTGCAACGGTCTGATCGGAACCTTGACAATTCCTAATTCTGTAACTTCTATCGGCACTTCAACCTTTGCTTATTGCTCCGGATTTGAAGAATTATATCTAAGTAAAAATTTAACCTCTATACCTACTGAAACATTTGCAGGATGTTCTGGTTTAAAAACAATTCAGGCAGCCAATCCTGTACCTCCGAATATTATTCCTTCCACTTTTTCTTTAGTCGATTATCTAAATTGCCTGCTTTATGTTCCCATAGGATCAAAATCAGCCTATCAAACAGACCCGATCTGGTCATTATTCTCAAATATATCCGAAAAGGACTTTCCATCCGCAATCAGAAATACCAATATTAACGGATTAAAAATCTATACAAATCAAAATCAGATTTTTATTGAAGACTGCGATGCATCCGTTCAACTATTCACATCGACAGGAGCTTATATCAAAACCATTTACCCTCAATCCGGCAGAATAGCAATTGATTTACCGAAAGGCTTATACATTCTGAAGATTGGAGAATACACAACCAAAGTAGTTCTATATTAACCGGATTATATCCCCATGAAAATCATCGATATCACCCCCGAAAACCAGCACCACTATTTCTGCTGTCTTGAAGAATGGTCTGACGACATCAAACAAGCCGGAGACTTTAAGCAAAAGTGGTACGAAAAGATGAAAGACAAAGGCATCAGGGTAAAATATGCCATAGATGATCAAGGAATTATCGGCGGCATGATTCAATACATACCCATCGAGTATTCCATGTTTGAGGGCAAGAATCTTTATGTCGTGCTCTGCATCTGGGTACACGGGCACAAAAAGGGACGCGGGGATTATCGCCATCGCGGTATGGGGAAAGCACTGATAGAAGCAGCAGAAGAGGATTGCCGGGAGCTTGGTGTTGACGGGTTAGTTATCTGGGGATTGATACTTCCGGTCTTTATGCGGGCCTCGTGGTTTAAGCGGCAAGGGCATAAAGTAGTGGACAAATACGGAATGATGCGGTTATTATGGAAACCATTTAATGAAGACGCCATTGCACCTAAATTTATCCGGCCACAAAAACTTCCGGCGAAAGGTTCCGGTAAAGTCAATGTAACCCTCTTCCGAAACGGATGGTGTCCGGTAATGACGCTTGCCTATGAGCGGGTCAAACGGGCTTCGGAGGAATTCCCCGGAAAGATTGAGATCGTAGAATATGATACCACCAATCGTGAGATTGTCAACGAATGGGGAATCTCTGACGCGCTATATATCGATGGCAAAGAGGTACGAACCGGTCCTCCGCCTTCATTTGAGAAAATACGACGCAAGGTAGCCAGAAGGGTCAGGAAACTATAATCAGAATTTATATTCAACCGAGAAATTCAAGTAAAAAGGATGTGAAGTAAACTCACCACTCTGCACATGCAACGGAATGGCATAAGTAGGTGTTACACTGAATGACAAATCATGGTAACTATAACCAACCGGCAAAGCCAGATCTATATCAACCAGATTAAATTGGGAATATTCAGAGGTCTGCACTGTAGAAGTGGTTGATGCAGCTGTTGTTCCGGCCTTCTTACCGTGTAGTTTTATCTTATTCACCCTGTTCTTCAGGTACTCGGCATAGAGATTCTGCGTTCCAGCAAATCCGGAAACCGTCGGATTTACCGACAGGGTATGATTCCCTTTACTGAAAACCTGAATCCACCTGGACAATGAAGAAGTAAGCGTAAAATCGCTCTTATTTCCAAAATCATAATCCGCATTTACTGACCATTCGAAGATTTTAGCATCATAGGATAATCCGGCAGAGGTTACGCCTTGTATCTCTGATCTTACCTGAGTACTGTATTTGCTATTGAAATAAGCACTGTAGGAAAGAGCACCTTTCAGTTTGTCCTTGATCAGGGTAAAATCGTAACCCGCCTGCAGAATGGATTGGTCCAGTACGTTATCCTTACGATTCGGATAAAAGTTAAGAGTCCCGTTTATATATCCGCCGAATTTAAAGTGATAACCAAGCGTTGTCCCGATATAGGGAGTGATAATCGAATCGGATCTACCTTCCCAAACCGAATTGGTACTGTAATTTACAGTTGCGGTAAAGTACGATTTCTTTTCGTCTTCTGCTTTAATTATTATCGGGAGAGAAGACAAAACCAATACGATCAAAACTAACTTCTTAGTCATAACAAGAATAAATTTAATAAGTTATACAT
>JAUZOF010000143.1 GCA_030706585.1 Bacteroidota bacterium | reverse complement strand
TATCAATCCTGCCAATTTGAGCTATACCGTTCATATCATCCAGATTTACAACACAATACACCGATGGGATCCAAAGAAAACACCCGCTAAATTGCAGAATATCAAATAAACATCAGCAATTTAGCGGGATCTGTTTCTATCAAATCAGCTTAGTCTCTTTTAATAACCTTGAATGACTTTGCCCAATTTACACCTTGTACCCTAACAATATATAAATCAGGCTTCAGCGAAGCGCCCATAATCATCAAGCTTGATACTGACGACGAACTGACACTCTCAACTTCTTTGCCAATTTTGTCATATACTGCGATTCTTACGACATCACTTGGGTTATCTACTTTTACATTGAAAGTTGATGTGAATGAGGTTGGGTATATCAACACATTGTCACTGGTGTTCTCAACCGGTTGAACCTCTGTAGCCACCGACTTCACCAACTGCGGACCAGCAAGCGTTGTAACTGTCCAAACCTGATTATTGTTACTACTTCTCTTATACTGGCACAAATTGGAGCCGTTAGTTGTATAACCCATACCATCAATATACAATCCTGAAGTTCTGTTTTTGAATTTAAAATTAGTCCCTGTGGCAACTTGCTGCCATTGTTGATTATTGCTGGTACTACTAACTTTTTGTGCAACAACAGAACCATTGGTGCTACTACCCAGTCCATCTAAATACAACCCACTGGCTTTATTTTTAATTTTTACGTAGCTGCCTACCGTTTCGATAACCCACTGTTGCGCATCGCTACCGCTGTCGCCCCATTGACCGGCTGTCGAACCATCGGTATATCTGTACATTCCATCGGCCAACAATGAGGTAGCAACATTTTTCAGCGTTGAATAAGTAACTGTGGGAGGAACGCTTTTCAAGAGTAGAATAGCCGTTGTAGAGAGTGCCGGTACAGTTATCGTAAGAGAGTTTGAATTCACAGCTACCGTACTCGATTTCAGCGCATTTTGTGTTTCAGACACAAAAGTTTCTGTTGACGGCAAAGAGGACAACTGTAAAGTTTTGTAGTTTCCATTGGAAACATTAAAATTGCTCAAGTTGACTGTTACCGTTTGAGAAGTGGTCATATCACGGTTAACAAGTATCACTGTTAACGAGTCAGCATTCTGGTTTACCGAAGAATAAGCCGACACTGTATTTTCTGCGCTAGAAGTACTGGAAACACTGAATTGTTTAGCATTTTTAAATAAGTGTAAAGTTTCCCACATTCCGATAGACCAGCTCCAGGGTGAAAACAATTCAACGCCATTGTTTGCAAATGTACCCAGATGCGAGGCGTATATAACAGATTCAATGTTTGGATTGCTGTTTGTGGTCATCGTTGCCCATTCGCTTACTCCGGTTGTAATGCCATGGTTTACACCAAATTCTTCGTTTAACCAACCGTTGATACGTTTGAAAATATATTGTTGTTTAAGCGATGTATCCCAACCACCGGTACTTGTATAAATACCATTTGAGCCCGGATAAACATACGTGGTATCATAATAAATGCGATGTCCCTGCAATGCCTCTGTATTGTTGTTATAAAATGGATAATTGTGAATATCAACAACGTCAACCAACTTGATTCCGGTCGCTTTATACTCATCGCCAAGACGTTTTATGAAGTACTCAATCCAGGGGTAATAACGGCCATTGATGTATATACTTTCAGATGACCATTTGTACCATTGCCATTCGGAAGTTGCAACAGGACCGCAAAGTTTAATGCCGGGATACAAAGCTTTTGCCTTTTTGGCCAATTCGATGTAACGATCCATAAATGCAGAAGCAGATATTAATGTTGGCATAGCATAATCATGCGTGCCATTCCAGACATCTACCTCGTTGTCCATATTCCAATAAACAAACTTTCCCGGGTTCAAACCTAAACCATTGGCTCCAAACCAATGGGTAAGAATGGCCACCGAAGAATCGGCAGGCCAAGGTTGAGTGAACAAATTAATGTCTCCGTCAACAAGGGCCTTACTTCCTCCGGCTGGGTCAGGTGTTCCCCCTCCGGCTAAATTTTGATTAAAACCATTAAAACCCGGGTGTGCTTGCATGTATGCCCAGTCATTGAAATTATTATTTGTGTTGGATGCGACTCTACCCAGCAACTGGAAAGCAAACATGCCCTGCAAGCTGGAATAGTTGCTATTAATGTTTTGTGCCTTTGCATCCCAGTCTTCGGCATACACATTATTAAACCAGTCGGGAGAAACCGTAATTTTTTTTCGCCAGTTATAACCTGTGGCATTATTGCCGTGGTTCATCCGCGAAAAGTGTAGCCCCGCATCTATGTAAAACTGCACAGGGTTTGCTAAGTCGTCGTTTTTCCCGTAGATGCTCGGGGAAATCAGGCGTTTGTTTTGCGCGGCATCTACGGATATAGTTACTGACTGCGACCAAGCACTTACGGACATTAGAAGTCCGATTGCCAAACTAACTAAATGGAGTTTTCTAAAAGCTAATTGTTTTTTCATGTAATAGAGATTTAAATAATTAAACATTGATATTTAACTTGTGCGACGTCGCACAAAGCTTTTCTTTAATGAGAAATATTAATTCGGTCAACAAAAAAAATAAGGTCTAACTAATAAGATTTAGGTATCACATGCCATCGGTTAACTACATTGAAATAATAAATACAGATAAACAGTCCAGATTCAGCCTCGGCTAAATCTGGACTTAGGATTTACAACACTTTAACGTCCACCCGACCTTTAATATCACGAGAAGAGCGCCCCAGCAAAAGCGAGTAACTACCGGATTCCACTTCCCATGCTTGCTTAGCTTCGTTGTAATAAGCAAAACTGCTCACCGGCACTTCAATGGTTACGGTCTTACTTTCGCCTGCTTTCAGGAATGTTTTGTTGAAAGCTTTCAGTTCTTTTGCCGCACGAGCAACTGCCGATTTTGATTTGCTTACATATAGTTGAGCAGTTTCAGCACCAGCCACTTTTCCGGTATTGGTAAGCGTAAATGACACTTTTACTGTTCCGTCTGATTTTACCTCTGTCAGATCAACAGAAGGTTTTGAATACGCAAACGTGGTATAGCTCAACCCATATCCAAATGGGAAAAGCGGCTCTATCTTTTTGGTGTCTAACCAACGGTAACCAACCAAAATATCTTCTTTATATTGCACATTCACACTATCGCCCGGATAACAAAGTTTATCAAAAGCGTGAGCGCCAATATCGTTAAGTTTCTTCGGGAATGAGAATGGTAGCTTTCCTGAAGGATTGACATCGCCCGAAAGCACGTCAACCAACGCATTACCAGCCTCGGAGCCCAGATACCACGACTGTACAACGGCTGGTGTTTTATCCAACCAAGGCATAGTAATAGCGTTGCCACTTGAAAAAACAACAACCACATTTTTGTTTACCTGCTCAATAGAGGTTATCAGTTTGTCTTCTCCAAAGGGTAGGCTGAGCGATTTACGGTCGCCACTTTCACAATCCTGAAAGTAGTTCTTATTCAGTCCTCCCACAAAAATTACCAAATCAGCCGTTTTTGCCAATTCCACTGCGGCTTTTTGAAGCGAATCTGCATTCAGCTTCGAAGGTGCTTCTGCTCCATAAAGCGAAGGGCCTGAAGCATACCCCATTGTGTAAAACACCCGATCTTTGCCATATTTATTTTTCAATCCCTGCAATGGAGTTACCTCATAAGCTACTTTAAGTGAAGTGGAACCTCCACCAACCACCAAACTGCGGGAAGCATTCTCACCGATGACGGCAATTTTCTTATATTTTCCCACAGGAATTGGCAGCATATTCTTCTCGTTTTTCAACAAAACAATGGCTTCCTGAGCAATTTTTCGGGCTGCCTCGCTATGTTCCGGCGATACGAAACGACCAAACGGACGGTTGGCGCTCATAGTGGTGCGGAAAATCAGGCGCAAAATTCTACGAGCTTTATCATCAAGTTTGGTCATGTCGTATTTTCCTTCCTTAATTCCTGTCAGAAATGGGTCGGCCAAATAATAACTTGAAAATGGGAAATGACCTTGTGTAGTCAGGCCATTTGTATAAGTCCCCATTTCAATATCAAGACCATTGTTTACAGCCTCATCGGTATTGTGTACGCCACCCCAATCGCTAACAACCACACCATCGAATTTCCAGTCCTGTTTCAAGATTTTATTCAACAGCAAATCGTTATGACAACAATGCTCGCCTCTGAGTTTGTTGTACGCACCCATAATCGACCACACTTTTCCTTCCTGAACGGCTGCTTTGAAAGCCGGAAGATAAATTTCATGCAATGCCCGGTCGCTAAGGTTCACATTTATCTCTCCACGACAAATTTCCTGGTTATTAAGGGCAAAATGTTTGACACAAGCCGCCACCCCACAAGATTGTACACCCTGAATATAAGGAACAACCATGCGCGAAGCCAGATAAGGATCTTCACCCATATATTCAAAATTGCGGCCATTAAGGGGGCTACGGTTAATATTCACCCCTGGGCCCAACAACATGGTCTTTTCGCGATGGCGTGCTTCTTCGCCAATAGATTTACCGAACAGCAATGCCATTTCTGGATTGAAAGTTGCAGCCAGTGCCGTTAGAGCGGGAAAGGCAGTGCACGAGTCATTCGTCCATTGTGCGCCACTCCATTCGTCCCATAATTTTTCGTCACTCACACCATGCGAACCATCCGACGACCACACATCAGGGATCCCCAAACGAGCAACGCCTTTAGAGCTAAATTTTGACTGTGCATGACAAAGTGCCACTTTTTCCTCGGTAGTCATCAGCGAAAGGGCATTCTCCACCCTTGCTTCAATTGGTGTCGTCACATCAAGATAAACTGGTGTTTTTTGTTGCGCAGAAACCATCAGAGAGGTTCCAATTAAAACGATTAAGAAAGTTGATTTCATTATTAGATTCTAATAGATAATGAGTTAATAAATAAAGCGGACCGCATCTTTTTTACCTTGCATGATGGCATTTACAACAGCTCTGTCAACCTGTTCGCTTGTTTTTCTGTTGTATAACAAACCCGGCACATCCCAGCAAATGGGAATTAAGCCCTTACTTAAAGCGATCTTCACGGTATATCTGTAATAATATTCAATAGATGCATTGTGTAAAGCCTGTTCGGAAGGTGTATTAAGTTTCTTTCTGAATGCGCCAAATTCACCAATAATCACCGGAATTCCTTTGTCAACAAACTTCGTTTTCATACTTTCAAACTTCTTGTCCAGTTCGCTCTCCTCACCCCACGTAGCATTATGAGTCGTATCAGTTGTAGAATGATTGTCCTTTCCCCAATAGTAGAACATTTTTCCCCATTCAGCATCTTTTTCCATAAGACAAAATTGAAATGGACTGTAATAATGCACTTCCACCATCAAACGGTTAGCGATATTATCCTTTGGCAATGTATTCATCAGTTTGTAAGTATCATCGATATCGGTAGCAGGTCCCTGGACAATTAATGTGCGCAAACTATTGTTTCCTCCGGTAGCCCGTACAGCATCAATAAAGGTTTGATGATAAGACAGCAATACGGACATTTGTATTGAGTCATGCGCATTCGGCTCATTGGCACTGGCAAAAAGCAAATGCTCATCGTAGTTTCTGAAATATTTGGCAATTTGCGTCCAATAGGCATGTTGTCTTTTGTTTACGATAGCCTGATTAGCCTTGTTGATACGATTTTCCAACCAACCCTTATCCCAGTGCATGTTCAGAATCACGTACATATCGTTACTAATGCAATAATCAACCACTTCCTTTATGCGGTCAATCCAGGCATTTTGAATAACGCTGGTAACTGTGTCGGAATGTATGAACCACGAAACCGGAAGCCGTACCGTATTAAAACCGGCCGCCTTCACCGAGTCGATTAACCGCTTTGAGGTGTGTCCTGCACCCCAGGCTCCTTCCCCTCCGATGGCTTCGAGGGTATTGCCTAAGTTCCAGCCTACAGTCATTCTATTGGCAATTTGTTGAGCTGTTGGCATTTTTGCCTTAGTCGTAATAGAAATTGTAATTAGCAATCCAATTACTAAGAATATTTTTTTCATAAATAATAGTTCAATCCCTTTATATCAATGTTATACCTCAATACATGGAGGGCTCAGAGTTATTCATTCAATAAATCATCGCGTTGAGCTGTCGTCGAAACCTATTGAATTGCTTTGTATTTGAAATTTTTAAACTTCACTGTGCCTTTTCCTATGGAACACAATCCAATGCGCAGGCTGATAAAACCACTGAGTGCATTGTGGTTGATGGACGATACTTCGATAGAACTTCCACTTTTTATCCACTCTTTACTATCGAGACTGTAATACATGTCCACCGTGTTTTCGATATTTTTCAATCGCAGAAAAACATGTTTATTACTCACATTGGGGTTTGACGCAAAGTGCCATCCCCGCAAATTGGTTATAATGTCTTTGGAGTTGGCCAAAATGCCGGAATTTGCCCCGCTGTTGTAAAACATCACCAAACCGCCGGTTGCATCGCCATCAATAACCATCTCAACTTCTGCGGTATAAGAGTGGTCAGCCGGAACACACAATAAGGGAGAACAGTTGGCTGTAATGCTTCCCTTACCTTTAATGGCCAACGAATTATCCACAAAATGGAATCGTGCGGCATCGTATTCCTGATAAAATTTCCATTGCAGACCAAGCGATTTACCTGCAAAACTATCGCTAAGTGTAAACTGAGAGTTCTCGCCTTTGGCAAATGGACGCTTAATTGGGTTCTCAGTTTTTACACCTTCCGGAATTCTGAACCAACCGTCTTTTGTCCATTCCACAGGTTCGAGCATGGTTTGACGACCCATATTCAGGTAGTCTTTTTCGTAGGCATGAAAAATAAGCCACCATTTCCCGTTCACATCGTCAATCAAGGTTCCGTGCCCTTTCGACCACCAGCGTTCCGATTTCTTTTGGGTACGAATAATAGGATTATAAGGTGAGTTTTCCCACGGCCCGAAAGGTGATTTCGAACGTGCCGAAATAATCATATGCCCTGTAGGAGGTCCGGCGGTACCGCCTTCGGCTACCGTCAGGTAGTAATATTCGCCGTGTTTGGTCACTTTGGGGCCTTCGAGCGCAAACAGCTCAATCGACCAATCTTTAGGAATTGGCCAACCATTGTAAGCATGTTTCACCTCTCCGGCAATGGAAAGTCCATCGTCCGAAAGTGGCACATAGCTACCACTGTTGAGGTACAGATAATGTTTACCGGTTTGATCTGCAAAATGTCCGGGGTCAATTCCTTCCACTTTCAGTTCTACCGGATCGCTCCATGGGCCATTGATGGAATTGGCACAGATTACATAATTTTTATCGCTGGCAGGAAAATAGATATAGTATTTGCCATTAACCTTGGTAATATCCGGTGCCCACACCGATCCCACGTTTTTATAAAGTGCATTTCCTACCGGTGTCCAGTTAATCAGGTCTTTCGATTTCCAGATTAGCAAACCCGGATAATACTCGAACGAAGAATGCACCATGTAATAGGTATCGCCCTCACGCATAATGCTGGGATCGGGATAATCACCTGAAAAAATGGGGTTTGTATAATAGGCAGAACCTTTGGCATTAACACGGGTTTGGTGCTGGGCATTTACGCCCAACACCAAACTGAGTAATACGAGTATTGCTATTGCTTTTTTTTGTATCATAATTTTACTTCAACTTTTGCTCCTGTATAATGTACCACTTTTGCAGCCGTATTTGATGTACCGATAGGCACAATACGGAACGTGCGGTTCAGCAACATACCGGCAAATTGTCCCTGACGAGCTCCAATAACCAATTGGTGCGTAGCTTCGTTGTATTCAAAACTAATGGTAGAGAAAGCACCTTTTTCGTAGTTGTAGTTTTCACCTTCGTCCTCGTACAAGCTGAATTTGCCATCTTTACCCTGATACACGCGAATCTCTATATCTTCACCTTTTTTCTCGGAAGCATACTGCATTACATCACCAATTGGAAGAATCGTTCCGGCAGGGACAAATAATGGAATGCGTTCGAGTGGCGCGTCTGCTTTTATTTTCTGACCACCGGCAATTTGTTTATTGCTATAAAAATCAAACCATTGAGAACCGGCTGGCAGGTAAACCTCTTTGGAACGGGCTTTGTAGCTATATACCGGACAAACCATGATTCCGGGGCCAAACATAAACTGATCGCTTACGCCAAAGGTCTGTTTATCGGACGTGTAACTCATTGCCAAGGAGCGCATAATGGTGTAATCTTTGTGATAAGCCATTCCGGCCAACGAATAGATATAAGGCATCAGGCGGTAGCGCAATTCGTCGTAATAAAAAAGGCTTTTATACACAGGGTGTCCTTCCGGAGCCAAATTATATATTTCGCGGAATGGGAATTGTCCGTGACTGCGGAACAGCGGGCAGAATGAGCCAAACTGAAACCAGCGGAGATTCAATTCGCGCCATTCGTTGAGGTCGGCATTTTCTTGTCCCGTTTTATCGAACAGACGTTGGGCTTCATCGTATCTTTTTTCCACACAGAAACCGCCAATATCCATAGTCCAGAATGGAATGCCCGACATGGCAAAGTTCAGTCCGGCAGAAATCTGCGACTTCATATCTTCCCAGCGGGTAGCAATATCACCACTCCAGGTAGCTGTAGAATAACGTTGTAACCCGGCAAACCCCGAACGGGTTAGCAAGAATACACGTTTGTTGTTGTCCACTTCACGTTGTCCGTTATAGATTGCATCGGCATTCTCCAAAGCATAAGCGTTGAAATATTTCCACGAAGACCCTAAAGCTGTTGGACCACAGAGCATTTTGCGATAAGTCATATCGGTACAATCTCTTACATTGGGCTCCGAAGCGTCCATCCACCATGCGTCAAAGCCTTTGGTGTAAATGTTTTCTTTCATTTGATTCCAGAACAATTTACGAGCACCGGCACTGTAAGCATCGTAGAAAGACCCTACATAACCTGGACCGACCCAGTCGCGGATGCTGTCTTTTGCAGCCTGCATATACATCCAGCCTTTTTGTTCGAATTGCTTGAAGTGATCGGTGGTGACATAGAATTTAGGCCATACCGAAATCATGAT
>JAUZOF010000142.1 GCA_030706585.1 Bacteroidota bacterium | reverse complement strand
TGCCATTTATTATTGTTTCGAAGCCATAGATTGCTCAATTCTGGAAAGTAAATTGAATTTTAATATTAAAGTCATGATAAAACATCTAATTCTTGGTTTTTAAATATTGCTGTTGTGCAACAAGCACTTTCAACCACGCCCAACGAAAGATTTCCGAACAAATAAAATCTATAACCGATTTGACTTGGCAATAAGTAGCGGAGCTCAAAAGAAGATTGTAGAAGAAATAAACTGGTTTAAAATCCATAAGTGGAGTGAAAGCACAATCGAGGATATTGCAGATGCACTCTATTCCAAACTGCAAGGCTGGATCAGCTACTATGGTAAGTTTAGAAAATGGGTGTTTCTCAATGTCTTTCAACGGCTAACTTTTCGACTGGTAAAATGGGTGCAGAACAAGTATAGGATAACGAGTCTCAATCGTGGACATCAATGGTTGGTCAATTATCAACGATTGCATCCGAAATTGTTTGCACACTGGAGTTTTGGTTATAAAGAGTGATTGGAATGACAAGAGCCGTATGAGTCGAGAGGTTCACGTACGGTTCTGTGAGAGGCTTGGGCTGAAATGCCCTTGCCTACTTGACCTTTTTACCTTTTGGCGTCATCTGATACTGTAGTATGACAGAGATGGTCACAAGGGGTTTTTTAACCGTGAGCTCTATTTTAATTAGACCAAATCCAATATCTTCGTTGTGAAGTCAGCCAAAAACAAAGGAATATTCAATAGGTTTCCATCTTGCTTCAGATTTTTCAGCGAAAAACGAATTCTTACGGAAAGATTGAATTGGTTTTGATAAACGCTCGGGCTTTTTCCCGTTACACTTTGATCGGCTTTCACTTAAGGAAATAGGCTGTTTTATATTTCAAATCACATATTTCGTGCCTAAAATGTGTATAATATCACGTTTTCGGCACGAAATGTGTGATTCTCAGCGGATTCGTCTGCATATTTAGATTGTAAAATGCCGTAGGCATGACCGATGTGGTAGTACATGGGTTTTAACCCTGTGTGAAGTTTATTCTTCTCGAAACACAATACCTATGCCTTCCTCTTCCAGTAACCGGATAGACTTAGAGCAAATGTTGCGGGTGCAAATCAGCGATACTTTCACATTAGCATTTACGCTTATGATCTGTCGGGCCATTTCGGCTATTTTCTCCGCATCTTTGCGAATAATCCGGCTTTTGACAAGCCTGACGATACCGAGATGTTGATCGCCCAATGCTTCGAGGGTTATGCGGGTGGGTAGGTTGTAGTGGGATGGGGTTGTGTGCATGATGATGAAATTTTGGGGCTGGGATAAATCCCAGCCCTACCATATCGGCCGCGTATACGGCGCTGAATAATCCCTTAGGTGTGGGCAATATGGTAACACATGGGTTTTAACACTGTGTGTGGATTCCGTTGTAACCTGCTCTGGTTTTGTGGTTAGATCCCCGCTGTGTTCGGACTCAATTATGTGCTGAGTGCAGTTAATTAGACTTCGAGGAAAGGGGAACACTTGATTATAATCCAAAATAAGACTTTATATTCTCCGAAAAATTTCGTCCGGATGTGATATGTGAGCGGTGAACGTCATTCAAAATAAAGACAAAACGCCCCCCGAAATAACGTTGCAATTCCTCAATGGAATGTATATTGATGATATGCGATTTATGAATTCGCAGGAATTGCTCGGGAAGAATCTCCTCCAGATCTTTCAGTGTATGTTCAATCAAATGTTTTTTACCGGAATGTGTACAAATAGTGACGTATTTATCACTTGATGACAGATAGCTGATTTCGTTTACAGAAACCAGGATAATCCGGTCACCGTGTTTCACAGGCAGCGTGTTAATTTTCTTTTTCGAGGTCTGAGGCTGTATTTGTTTCAGAAGAGTATCAATATCTGTCGGCGAAATTCGTTGTTCTATCCGTTTAAGCTTATTGATAGTGATTGTCATTCGTTCGGCGCTTACCGGTTTGAGCAGATAGTCAATGCTAAACGTGTTGAACGCATCAAGCGCGTATTTGTCAAATGCCGTACAAAAAATAACCATCGGCAAATGAGCCACCTTTTGCATGACTTCCAATCCGTTGTGTATGGGCATTTGAATGTCGAGAAAAACCAGGTCGGGTTGTATCAGGTCGATTTTCCGGATTGCATCCGGCCCGTTTTCAGCTTCACCCACAATTTTGATGAAATCGCTGTAGGGCTTAAGCAGTAGGTTGAGTCTCTGGCGTGCAGCCGGTTCGTCATCTATCAGTAAAGTTCGGAGCATTATTTATTGCGATTTAAGATGGTAATGGTAATTCTTTTCCGAGGATGGTTGACCCAGGAAAGCTCAGCCATATTTCCGTAAATTAGTTGCAGTCGCTCTATAATATTTTGCAGTCCATGTCCTTCAGAGGGGATCTCTGGGAAATCAGGGCCACTATCGGTAGCGCTGATTACCAGTCTGTTGTCGATTGATTGCACCGAAATCTCAATGAACCCTTTTTCCGTTTGTTTCGAAATCCCGTGTTTAATAGCATTTTCGACGAGAGGCTGGATGATTAAACGTGGAATATTCCACTTCCGGGCTTCTTCATCTGTTTCGATTTTAAATGATAACTTATCTTCATATCTCATCTTCTCTATTTCTAGATATTTTTCCACCATGGCCACTTCTTCCGATAGAGGAACCAGAGTTTTGTTATCCCGGTTTAAGATATAACGAAATAACTCTGATAAAAGTAAGGTCATCTTCTCCGCCCGCCCGGCATCCACATGGATAAGATGGGAAATGGAATTCAACGAATTGAATAGAAAATGCGGATTGATTCTGCTTTGAAGAGTCTGTAATTCGGCTTGCGCTTTCAATATTTGCAACTTATCCAGTTCTTCATCTTTTAAACGTAACGTTTCACTCTGTTTTACAATAAATCTACGTACCCAAATAAATAAAACAGATAATAGAATGCCAGTGGTAATCATTTTTACAGATTGACCGAAAATAAGGCAAATGGAAAGAAAAATAACGGAGGCAAGAATTACATCCTTTACCTTGCCTGGTATATTTATTTTCCGCAAGATAAAAGCGTTGAGAATGTACAACAAAACAGACATAACAGAGACGACACTCCAGAGGTTAAAGAAATGACTGTTAAATGGTTCATACCCCCTGCCAGCTCTTTCCATATCAAAATAAAAAGAGATGAGGATATACAGCCCCGAGCCTATGATCCAATAGGAGAGAAGCTCCTTGTAGCGGTTGCGTCTGAATGCCTGATAAATGAAAACAACGCCCAGTAATAACTTTAAAAACAGGGGGTAATAGCTCTGAAATGCAACGTATTCTCTCCTGTATTTTTTCAGGTAGTAGTTTTTGGCTCCGGTATATTTGATGATCCCTTCTTTGATCAGTTTATCTGCATTTTTGTCGTAAATGGTTCTGATGATAAATTTATCTGATGGGGTTAACCCGTTTCTTCCCAAAGAGTAAATGGTCAGTGTGTGTATTTTATCCAGCTTCACTGTGCTGTTAATTATACCCATAAGTCTCATGGAATCAACTCCAAAGGCTTTCATCCTCAGGATGTTCTTATGAGAAAGGCTGTCAATGGTCAGGCTGCTGAATTTTGAGTCCGGAAATGGTGTGTTTTCTGAACCGTAAAAAGGTGGTGTAGCACGGGGTACCAGTAAACTGGTTATAACAAATAGAAGATCTTCGAATTTATCCTTTTCCGTTTGGTTTTGCCGGAAGCGTACGCTGCCTGTCATAGAGCGAATTTCACCGTTTACAATCGAGTTTCTTAAGATAGCTTTTCGGGAATTTATATAAATGATGAGATTTCCACCGGAGCTGACTGTATCAATTTTTACAGACTGAATCAGGGGGCTGAATTGCATTACGGCTGAATAGGCAATGGCTTTGTCCTGAGGTGAAGCACCTCCCCGTAATTCAACTTTGATATCGGTCTTGTAGGTTACCGGAGATAACTTTTTACTGAGTTGTACATTGTACAACAGGTTCATCCACATTCTTCGGTCGAGTGTGTCGGTGACTGAAGTTGCATAGATGCGGGTACATAAGAGCAACATCAGAGAGATTAGAAAGATAGTTTTGCGTTTCATAGCTTTTTAAATTAAATGCTTGATTTGCATACAAAGAAAGATGAAGCAAACCGGCTATGCTATATATTTCCGACAACCTGCGTTTTAGATGAACTGACTTGTAGTTTTATGCACTCAAACTTCATGCCCTTTACTTATTTGTATTAATGCCGTAGACATGGCCGATATTGTAGCACATGGGTATTAACCCTGCGTGCTGATTGATCGTGTATTTATGTTAAGGTAAAGCAAGAGGTGGTTATCTAAATGGCTTATACCACACTCCGTAGTCTGCCGTTGGGCAATCCTCTGGCTTTCCATAAAAAACAGCCAGATAGATAGCTTATTGCAAATGTAAAAAAATCCATCAATCCTTAGATTAATCACAGCATCTTCGATTTTGACATTTTGTCAAAGTGAAAATCAGAAAGAGTAGTCTTTTTGCCTATACTCGTCATATACTCTAGCTATACTGATCTTATACTGGAGGTATACTCGGAGAGTGATGATTGTGTTTTGTATGAATTGCTTATAATATGTTTGTGTTTGTCCTATATCTGGTGTAATAATGATATTGGGTTGCTTTGCAATTCCCCCCGTTCAAACTTCCCGATCATCTCCTATCGATACTCTTAGTCGTAGGATGCTCCGGTAGGTTGCCGGGGAAGAATCACACGGTATTACCGGCAACGTTGACGCTGTCAGGTGCAAGCACGCTGACAGGTCGGAAGGATGCGCAGGCCAGTACACTTAATTAACCGTACTTCGATCGTGTCCCCACCAAAAACCTGACAGCGTCGCAGACCTGACAGCGTTTAAAAAATAACGCACCCCCCCCTACACCTCCAGCCACTGTCCAATATCTTCTGCATCCAACTGACCGTTATGCAGTGTTCTGAAATTTGACTCATCATGAAACCATTCCATGACCGCTTCTCGGTACAACTTGGTCGGTTTAGCCGATACACACGATAAATAGGACGACCAGGGATAATCCATCGGATGCTCGCAAAATCCATGATGTACAGGATTATGATGGATGTACAGAACGACATTCTTCAGATACATTTCATTATCAATCACTTTTCGTTTGAACGGCCGTTCAAATAAATTTCCATGTCGTTCTGAGGGAAGATTGATGTATTTCGCAAAGGCGTTGAACAGGTGGGACAAATGGCGGTAAGCTTCAGGTATTTGGGTTGGGAGAATAGTTGTATCTGGTACAGTTGCTATTGTTTCCCACTTTACGGCATTAAAATCCTCCTCATTGGGAAAGTCCGACCGGGAATATTTATAAGCGATATGATCTTTGATCCGTACCAGCAGATGAAAGTGATTGTGCATCAGCACCCATGCGAACGTTTCAGCTATGGGCTCAATGTATCTGGCATAAAGAATCAGAAAACGCTCGTAGTCTTTCTCCTGACGAAAAAGATTCTCGCCATTGATCCCTCGGTTGTAGATATGATAATAGTTCCCCGGTTCGAGATTTATCGGATTTGCCATAACGATTTGTTTTACTGATATTTTTCTTTTGACGCTGTCAGGTGCGAGCACGCTGACAGGGGTCGGCGGAGTGCGTAGGTCAGTCTACTTAATTAACCGTACTACGATCGTGTACCAATAAACCTGACAGCGTCGCAGACCTGTCAGCGTTTAAAACAAGAACTTCTACAACTCCCCCCGTTCAAACTTCCCGATCATCTCCCCGGCAATACTCACCGCAGGAGGGTAATCCGGCAGATTCTCCCGGGAGAACCACGCTGCATACGCAATTTCGTGTTCGTCTATTACGATCGGCTGGTTTTCATCCGCTTCGGCGATAAAGCCCACCATCATCGAGCCCGATAGGGGCCAGGGCTGACTTTTGTAGTAGCGGATATTCTTCACCTCCAGGCCGACCTCTTCCTTCACTTCGCGGATCACCGTCTCTTCCAGCGTTTCACCCACGTCGGCATATCCCGCTACGAGAGAATACCGTCCTACGGTAAAATTGGCATTGCGGGCCAGCAGGATTTTATCCCCGCAGGTGATGGCAACGATAATGGCCGGTGATATCTTCGGAAAAAAGAGCGCTTTACACTCCGGGCATTTTAGGGCACGTTCGTCAGCCTTATGTATCGTTTTGTGACCGCACCTGCCGCAAAAGCGATGCTCTGCATACCAATTGCGCAGGTGATATCCCACTAAGCCGGCAAATGCCATCTCTTTACGGCTGGCTGTGCGGAAGAAGCTGATCTCGTGAAAAGAAACCGAAGTGTCATCTGTCTCAGGCTCGTCCCATATCAGGAAGCAAGATACATCGTTGAGGGTAAACAGAAAAGTAGAATGAGTTTGGAGGGTAAGATTCGGAAAATCCTTCTTTCTGGGGATTACCAGTTCGTCTCCGTTGGTTTTTAATAACAGGGTATTGTCTTTGTAGTGAAGGATGAGATCCTGTTCGCTCATCATTTCGTCCGGTTGGAAATGATTATCAAACCGGTGGGGAAATATGTCTTGTATCATACTATTCGCTAAATTAACACAAGTGGTTACACCTGCGAGGTTTAATGATGCGAAGGTAGGAAAAAAGCCCTGAGAAGAGGTGATGTTCCTACCTTTTCCTTTCTATGAATGTAAGGAAGACCTAAACTTTTATTCAACCCAAGAGTGTCGTATTCCCCAAACAAAATCTAAAAAATAAAAACGGAAATCGGTTCATAATTGCTCTTTTATCCAAATAAGCTATCTTCACCATCGAAGTTAAAACAGCACACATACAAACAATTATAAACTCCATGAAACTATTGAAACTAACATTGCTTTCGGCATTCATCTTCAGCGTATGGTCTGTCAATGCGCAAAAGTTGAAGAAAAACCAGTTCAACAATCCTTTGGTAGAGCAACGGGCAGACCCTTTTATGACCAAAGCAGCCGATGGTACCTATTACTTTATCGCAACTGTACCCGAGTATGATCGTATCGAGATTAGAAAATCCAAAACAATAAATGGTATCAAAACGGCTCAGCCGGTAGTGATCTGGCGGAAGCATGACAAAGGCCCGATGGGTAATCACATCTGGGCTCCTGAACTGCACCGTATCGACGGAAAATGGTATATCTATTTTGCCGCAGGCTCAGCAGAGAACAAGTGGTCCATTCACAAATATGCGTTGTCAAATCCTTCGACAGACCCGACAAAAGGAGAGTGGAAAGAGGAAGGGCAAATCGTGAGTAAAAAGGATATTTTCTCCCTCGATGCCACCACTTTCTCTCATAAAGGCCAACGCTACATGATCTGGGTAGACAGAGCCTCTGCCAACGGAGACAACACCAGCCTCTTTATCGCAAAAATGACCAGCCCCACTACGCTCGATGACAAACAGGTGGTGATCACGCAGCCCGAATACGAATGGGAAATGCACAAATACAAAGTGAACGAAGGTCCTGCGGTACTGATCCGCAACGGAAAGGTGTTCGTTGCATTCTCGGCGAGCGCGACAGATGCTACTTACTGCATCGGTCTGCTTTGGGCTGAAGAAGGTGCAGACCTTCTGGACCCGGCTTCCTGGCACAAATTTGATAAACCGGTTTTCTTTACCAATGAAAAGCTAAAGAGGTTTGGACCTGGCCATAACAGCTTCACCGTGGCAGAGGATGGTAAAACCGATGTTATGATTTACCATGCCCGTGACTATAAGGAGATCAAGGGTGAATCCTTGTACGATCCCAACCGTCATACCCGTGCAAGAGTGTTGAGATGGACTAAGGACGGCATGCCTGATTTTGGTCAGGATTTGGATGATAATGAAATGGCTATCAAGCAAACTGTAAAAACAAAGAAATAATAGCTTTTCCGCTTTTATCCACAAATAATAAAAACAGGTTGTCTCATTTAATTGAGGTAACCTGTTTTTGTTTTGAGTCAAAAACACTTTCTGATTACAGTGAAGCTACAACGGATTGCGACAATAGGCATACAAATGTTTTTCAACGGGTTTTATATTATGTGAGAGATAATCTTACGGGTGTCGCGGTTTTTAACCGCGATAATCTTCGGGGAGTATCAGAGGTTAAAAAACCTCTGCACCCATAACGTACTGCTATTTATTAAAATCTATCCGTTAGCCTGTTATCGAATCAGCAGAGAAAACACCTATCACTTCGGATATACCCCAAATAAACTCCACCTTTTGTTATTGACAACTATTTTTTCGCAATTCAAAATGGGCTGACTATAAATATACTCTTGCTATTCAATTTCTTATTTGTTACGGCGATTATTGACATTTTGTTACAAATATGGCTTCTTTCAGGTCTGTTCTTCCTTTCACCTTCTTCCGCTCTTCCTCCACAGCAACTCCACAGCTCCTCTACATATGCTCCACAGTTGTCCGGTGTTGGTGCATTTGACAAAAGAATGAGGAAAGTCGTGCTTTGGATAACAAAATGATTTGACATTTTGCTACTTCCATTTTCTCAAGTATCGCCATTTTAAAGGCTTTGATCCTCTATGGACACTCTAGGGATGCTCCAGAGATCCTCCAGTGATGCTCTAGGGAAAGGTGGAAATGCCCAAATAGACATATTTGCTTTCAATAAGGCTGGATTTTATTTGAATCAATAGCAAAATGATAATCAGTTGAATTGGGGAGTTTCCGCAAATCTCAAATCTGACATTTTATTACTTCCGAATATTGAAATTACCAGCCTTTTCAGTCATCTGATGCTCCACGTATCCTCCACGTATGGTCCACGTATGCTCTACCTATGCTCCACGTTTCTGATGAAATGCAAAAATAAGAAGATTTACTTACCGGAATGACGGAAAAGGCCTCATAAGCTGTCAAAAAGATATTTGCTCAAATCGCAGTTTTCGAGCCTTATACACACGGACATATTCATCTTCTTGTTTGTTCTTCTGCAAACAAAGGAGTACTTTTGTGTGTTTATTGTGGAATCGCATAATCAGGCGATTAAATTTCCCAGATGACCGGGGTTTTCAAAAACAATTTTCA
>JAUZOF010000141.1 GCA_030706585.1 Bacteroidota bacterium | reverse complement strand
AAGGTCCTACCAAATCCTCCGTTTTTTGAGCTATTTCACCCTTTTCATCTGTAGGTAATAGTTCCGGGCTAACAGGGGTATCCAGAATGTCGTAAAGCGTATTCTGGGCATAAGATTGTACCTGCGAATCTGCGACATATTTTACCAGATAACGAACAAGTGTTTTGGGGATTCCGGCATTTACCCCATACATTGACATGTGGTCGCCGTTGTATGTCGCCCAACCCAAAGCCAGTTCAGATAAATCACCGGTACCAAGTACCATGCCGTTGTGCTTATTGGCAATGTTCATCAGAATTTGAGTGCGTTCGCGAGCCTGTGTATTTTCATAAGTTACATCGTGGATATCAGCAGAGTGTCCGATATCCTGAAAGTGTTGTTCGCAGGCCGGTTTGATATTTATCTCTTTCAGCGTAACTCCTAAAGTCTTAATTAAATGAACGGCATTGTTGTAGGTTCGACCAGTTGTTCCAAAACCGGGCATTGTGATTCCAAGTATATTTTCGCGGGGAATATTCAGTTTGTCAAAAGTCTTAACACAAACCAATAGGGCCAAAGTTGAATCCAATCCACCAGAGATACCAATTACCACTGTCTTACATCCGGTATGAACCAATCGGGTAGCCAACCCACTCACCTGAATATTGAATATTTCTCCGCAGCGCTCGTCCAGTTCTTTGCCAACCGGAATAAATGGCAAGGGAGAGATATTCCTGGTCAAACTGAACGTAAAATGGTGGAGAGAATCACACTCTACGATACGATAATCGGGTGAGTCAATCTGACGCTTACCTAACTGAAAAGCACTGTTTTTCTGTCGGTCGTTAGAGAGCTTCTCGATATCAATCTCGCTGATGACAAGCTGCTCGTCAAAAGAAAAGCGTTTGGAAGATGCAATCATGGAGCCATTCTCTGCAATAAGAGCGTTTCCGGCAAAGACCAGGTCGGTGGTCGATTCGCCAAAACCACTTGAAGCATAGACATATCCGGCAATACAACGCGCCGATTGCTGTGAAATCAGGGATTTCAGGTAATCGTGTTTGCCAATATTTTCATCACTGGCAGAGAGGTTAAATATCAGTTGGGCACCATTTACAGCATGGCGGCTACTTGGTGGGACTGATACCCAAAGGTCTTCACAAAGCTCAATACCGAAAGTTGTATTCTGGTATTTCAGCAAAACGTCAGTTCCAAATGGTACCATCTGTCCGCAAAGGGTGACCTCTTTGGCATCCGTATCAAGAGCAGATGCAAACCACCGTTTTTCGTAGAATTCGTTGTAGTTTGGCAGGTAGGTTTTCGGAATTACCGCCATTATCTTCCCATTCTGGAAAACAACGGCAGAGTTGAAAAGCTGGTTTCCAAGCTTTACAGGCAGGCCAATAATCCCGACCGTGCTGATTGCCACATTTTCTTTCAGAAGTTTGTCCAGCTCTTTCTCAGCCTCTTCTACAAGAAGCTGCTGATGAAACAGGTCTCCGCATGTGTATGCAGTCAGGCTGAGTTCGGGAAAGCAGACGATTTCGACCTGTTGTTCAAAAGCATCTTTCAATAAACGGTCAATTGCTTCCCGATTAAGACGGCAATCGGCTACTTTTACAGCGGGAATTGCTGCTGCTACTTTTATGAATCCGTATTTCATATGACCTTATTTATTTCTTATTGGGTTTTTAAGATGAAAAACTCATAAGAGTTTTACTCTTGGTTACAAACCTATTAGCATGCCTGTTTCATGAAGAAACCATATTTGTAAAACAAATCATTTGCCGGAATTAGGTTCAAATGAAATGTCTTTAGACAAAGGTAAAGATTCTGACAGGGAAATACAAGCAGTAATCTCTTTCCGCATTTTTCAATCCTCTTATTCGACTATTTTATTGTTGATAGATTTTGTGTCATTTCGGGAAATGGAATGGAGATTAGTAATCGGAAAAATATCAATCAAAAAAGGTCAATATCGTGTCTATTTCATAATAAAGTTACTATATGACAGTGTGTTGTATTATATTTGCATACAACCTTTATACCATGAAAAAAACAATTATTACACTGGCTATTGGCTTCGTGTTATTTCAGATCTCATTTGCCAAACCTTCATTCCTGAAAAGTAAATATCTGATTGCCTGTCTGGCAAATGGCTCCACCGGAACTGTAAGTCCGGGTAATGCAACCTATCCGTTAGTTTTCTATCCCGATCAGGATAGTGAGACTGCTAATGACAGTAGTTATTGGGCCATCAAAGATTTGGGAAATGGGAAGTACGCTTTTCAGAACAAAGAGACTTTAAAATACATCAAATACAATTCGGCATTAGTAGATCGCACAGCACTTGTGCTTGTTGATGAATTGCAGAGTGATGAGTCCACCTCATTTACCCTGGAGCTTAAAGTGGTTAACAATCTGAACTATTATGTCATCCGGTCAGTAAGTAATCCTCTGAAAATATGGAATAAAAGAGCGACCAGTTATGGCGGATTATATCCGGTTGGAACTTATTCTGTAACTGGAGCAGACCTGGAGTACTTTTTATTTTACGATAAGGATGGGGATCCGGTTCAGGATGATGCGGTTACCTCTGTAACGATGCCTACAGCCAAACCGAATCTGGGGGCGTTTAGCACTTTGCTCGATACCTTGTCATTTAACGGGAAAGTGCCGGTGGTGGATACGTCCAATAAGCGGTTTTATATTTCCGTAACGGAGAGTCAATTGGGGACCAATGTAACGATGCCTGTTTATTATAAAGTCAAGAATGCCGGAGATTTGCTTTATCTCAATGGCACAGCGGTCGAAAGCGGTGCCAGTTACACCTTTAACTCATTAACCGGTGCATCTTATGCTTCAATCCAGATTCGCAACGGTAGTACGACTAAAGCCTTTGGTGCTATATTTTTCAGTAGTTTGCCATTGGTGCAACTATATTCGGATGCAACTTTGACGGCAACATATACATTGGGACGGATTGTTGTTACCGAGCCGGATAAACCCGTACCGTCTGAAACTTTACTCTCTAATCTTAAAACCCGGGGAGCCTATGCCTCGATGCTCGATAAAAAAGCTTTTTCTATTAAGTTGAAAGCGAGGGACGGATTAACCTCTCTCGACCGGTCATTCTTTGGTCTGCGTAGTGATAATAACTGGATACTCGATGCTATGGGGATTGATTTAGCCCGAATGAGAAACCGGGTTACGACCGATTTATGGAATGAATATGCCGTTAAGCCCTATTATTCAGCCCAGGAACCTACAATGGTTAACGGAACCCGGGGGCATTATGTAGAGGTCTTTGTCAATGACTCTTACAACGGGCTCTATTGCATGACCGAAAAGGTTGACCGTAAGCAGCTTAAGCTTAAAAAAGTAAAAGTAGCCACTTCTACCACGGCTGCCATCCAACATGGCGCTTTGTATAAAGCGGATGACTGGAGCTTTGAGTCTGTGATGGGAAATCCGTTGTATTTGCCCGGTACCAATGGAATCGTATCATCTTATAATAATACTTCCGAAACCTGGTGCAGATATGCCGTTAAGTATCCGGATCTGGGAGATGGTGAGCCGATAGAATGGAAACCTCTGCATGATGCCGTTTATTTTACCTCCAATTCGACCCCGAATAGCACATTTAGTGCCAATGTGGCCAATTATTTTGATATTCCGGTGGTGAGAGATTATTACCTTTTGCTGGATTTGATACTTGCCGCGGATAATCATGGGAAAAATCTATTCTTTTCTATATATGATCAGGCGGTCTCAAACAAGTTGAGTATCACTCCCTGGGATCTCGATGCGACCTGGGGACGTCGTTGGGACGGATCTTCAAACGTGACATTCCCTAATCAATCGTGGGATGCTTATGTAGCCGCAAAAGAGTTTGGTAATAGCAATCTCTTTATCCGCTTGAAACAACTGAATGCAGCGGGTTTCAATGATTTGCTGAAAGCAAGGTACAAAGAGTTGCGTGGTGGTTATTTTAGTTATTCAAGCCTGATGGGCCGATTCCAGAATTATCAGACGATGCTCAAAAACAGTGGGGCAATGTACCGTGAGATTAACCGCTGGTACGGCAATCGTGTTGCTCCGGATGATAATTTCGACCTGAGCTATTTGTCATCCTGGATTACCGCGCGGCTTGCTTATCTTGACAAACAATATCTGGGAGGTCCCTATCTGGCGGTTAATGAAACATCTGTTCCTGAAATACATATTTCACCAAATCCTGTCAGAGATTTGTTGACGATAAGTAATATTTCTTCTGATATCCGGGTGGATATCTATTCCGTCCAGGGTAATCTGGTTTATAGCGCAGTGTCAGATGGTGAACACCTGACTGTTGATATGAGTAAATATCCTTCAGGCATCTATTTGATAAAAGTTGCGGATAAAGTTGAGAAGGTGATAAAACAGTAAACAAATGAGCATTCCGGTCTGTTTGGGTGTTCTATTATCAGATTAAAATTACCATAAATGATAAACGAACAACTGATCCGACCCAATAGCATTGTCGTTGTTGGAGGTTCCAATAATATCCGAAAACCCGGGGGAAATCTTCTGCATAATTTGATTAAAGGCAAATTTGCCGGGGAGTTATATGTTGTAAATCCCCGGGAGGAGATCGTCCAGGGTGTTAAATCATATCACTCAGTCGATGATATTCCGGCTACAGAACTGGCTGTGCTGGCTATTCCGGCGGCTTTTTGTGTGGATACCGTAAAAGTCCTGGCAGCAGAAAAAGGAGTGAAGGCCTTTATCATCATCTCTGCCGGATTTGGCGAACAGACCCACGAAGGCGCCATTGCCGAGGAGCGCATCATTGATATTGCCAATGAATATGGCGCTTCGATCATCGGGCCAAACTGCATCGGTCTGGTGAACCGGTACCACCACAGCGTTTTTACCTCTCCGGTACCGGAGTTGCATCCCGATGGTGTAGACCTGATTTCCAGTTCGGGAGGAACGGCATTGTTTGTGATGGAGGCCGCTATGCTGAAAGGTCTGCGTTTTAATTCCCTCTGGTCTGTAGGAAATGCCCGGCAAATCGGAGTGGAAGATGTATTGGCCTATATGGACCGGCACTTCAATCCGGAAACAGACTCTAAAATCAAACTCATCTACGTCGAATTTATCAAAGACCCCGACCGTCTTCTATACCACGCTTCTTCTTTGATTGAAAAAGGCTGCAAGATAGCCGCTATAAAATCCGGTACAACCGAATCAGGTAGCCGTGCTGCCTCCTCGCACACCGGGGCCATTGCCAGTAGTGATTCGGCAGTAGAGGCATTATTCCGCAAAGCGGGAATTGTCCGTTGTTACAGCCGAGAGGAGTTGGCCACAGTTGCCGGAGCTTTTTACTTAAAGGAAATGCAGGGAAAAAACTTTGCGATTGTTACCCATGCCGGAGGGCCTGCTGTTATCCTTTCCGATGCTTTATCCAAAGGGGGGCTGATGGTTCCTCCGTTAAATGAAGATGTTGCCGCCGAATTGCGGGCCAAACTGCTACCCGGTGCCGCAACTTCCAATCCGATAGATATCCTGGGAACTGGTACAGCCAACGATTTGGAAATAGCCATTGACTATTGCGAAAACCGGTTTGATGAAGCCAATGCCATCGCTGTCATCTTCGGTAGTACGGGGCTTGGGAAAATCTCCGATGCCCTGGAGGTTATTCACCGGAAAATGGAGAGTTGCCGGAAACCTATTTTCCCAATCCTTCCTTCCATTATCAATGCTTCGGAAGAGGTAAATGCCTTTATCCAAAAAGGACATGTCAACTTTTCGGATGAAGTGGAGCTGGCCACCGCTGTCTCGCGCATTATCAATACCCCCAAACCGGCATGCAATATCGTGGACAATTCGGGTGTCGATGTGTACAGAATCCGCCAGATTATAGATGGTACGGATGAAACCGGCTACCTGAAACCTGAAACCGTGCAGGCGCTCTTCGCTGCAGCAGGAATTGAAATGGTGCGGGAAGTGGTCACTGCCGACAAGAAGGAGATTTTGGAAAATGCTCCTCAAATTGGATTCCCGTTAGTTGCGAAAGTAGTCGGTCCGGTACACAAATCGGATATCGGCGGTGTAGTGCTGAATATTAAATCGGAGCAACACCTGAGTCTTGAATTTGACCGGTTGATGAAGCTGCCCGATGCAAAGGCAGTAATGATACAGCCGATGCTCAAAGGGCAGGAGTTATTCGTAGGCGGGAAATACGAAGAGCGTTTCGGGCACGTTGTCTTGTGCGGACTGGGGGGGATTTTCGTGGAAGTGCTGCAAGATGTAGCTTCCGGGCTCGCCCCGTTGAGCATGAATGAAGCTATGTCGATGATCCGTTCTGTTCGCGCTTACAAAATCATCAAAGGCACCCGGGGCCAAAAAGGCATCGACCGCCAGAAGTTTGCCGAAGTGATAGTCCGGCTTTCCATTCTGCTCCGTTACGCCAATGAAATCAAGGAGATAGATATTAACCCGCTACTGGCTACCGATAAGGGAATCGTGGCGGTAGATGCTCGGGTGAGGTTGGAGAAGTAAGTTTTTACTGCTATAGCGGTAATTTTACCTTATTGGGATTAGAATCAGGACGTGTTCTTTCCAATATTTCATTTTTTACCGCTATAGCAGTAAAAAAGGCCGAATAGACAATTATATTGAAGACTTATAAAATTCAAAAGGTGTAAATCCAATTTCCTGGACTTACACCTTTTTTGATATTCTTGTACAGTATCGAATTACGCCTTCAGCGCTTCCATAATCAATGCAGTAATCTCTTCTGCCAATTCCGGATTGTCACGAAGGGTGTTTTTTGCAGCTTCACGACCCTGACCGAGCTTGGTATCACCGTAGCTAAACCATGAACCGCTTTTCTTCACAACACCTTTATCCACACCGAGGTCAACGATCTCGCCCAGACGGGAAATTCCTTCACCGTACATGATGTCGAATTCCGCTTTCTTGAAAGGAGGCGCCACTTTATTTTTCACCACTTTCACGCGGGTTTGGTTACCCAATACCTCTTCACCATCTTTGATTTGGCCGAGACGACGGATATCGAGACGAACCGAAGCGTAGAATTTCAACGCGTTACCACCGGTAGTCGTTTCAGGGTTACCGAACATTACCCCGATTTTATCACGCAACTGGTTGATGAAGATACAGGTCGTGTTTGTTTTGTTGATGGCAGAGGTCAGTTTGCGCAACGCCTGAGACATCAAACGTGCCTGAAGACCCATTTTAGAATCACCCATTTCTCCTTCGATTTCCGCTTTCGGAGTCAAAGCAGCAACCGAGTCAATTACCACGATATCTACCGCAGAAGAGCGAATCAATTGCTCGGCAATCTCGAGTGCCTGCTCACCGTGGTCTGGCTGAGAAATCCAGAGGTTTTCAATATCGACACCCAACTTTTCTGCATAGAAACGGTCGAATGCGTGCTCAGCATCAATGATAGCAGCAATACCGCCAGCCTTCTGAGCTTCAGCAATTGCGTGAATCGCTAAGGTCGTTTTACCCGACGATTCCGGACCGTAGATTTCGATGACACGACCGCGTGGGAAACCGCCTACACCGAGTGCAGCATCCAGTCCGATAGAGCCGGTAGGGATTACAGCCACCTCTTCGATGGTATCGTCGCTCATCTTCATGATGGAGCCTTTACCGAAGCTTTTCTCGATTTTGTCCATCGCTGCCTGAAGGGCTTTCAGCTTCTCGGCTGCCGGAGCGGGCTTTGTCGTTTCAAATAAGTCTTTTGACATGATTATAATGTATTTAATTTGATTTACTGATAAATAGCCTTTGATTCTGAGGCTGATTTTCCGGAGAATATTCTCCAAAGATAGAAGAATATCTTCAAAATCCGGGTTAATCCGGTATGTTTTTGAATCAAAAAAAGAGGGGTTAAAAGTGCTTTACCTTTAACCCCTCAATGTCTCAACCATTTAATATCTGAGTGGCGTGTTCTTTCGTTTTTACCTCTTTCGGTGAAATGATTCGCTCGATAATTCCGTTTTCGTCAATGATAAACGTGGTACGAAGCATGCCCATGTAGGTCTTTCCATAGTTCATCTTTTCACCCCAGGTTCCGAACTGCTCACTGAGCGTTTTCTCTGTATCGGCAATCAACTGGAAAGGAAGGTTTTGTTTTGAGATAAAGCCCTGATGCGATTTTTTACTGTCGGTACTTACGCCCAACACCTCGTAACCGGCTGCTTTCAGGTCAGTATAATTGTCACGCAGACTGCATGCCTGAGCGGTACAACCCGGCGTATTGTCTTTCGGGTAAAAATAGAGCGCCAGCTTTTTTCCGGCAAAGTCACTCAGTTTAATTTCTGTTCCGTCTTGATTTACGCCCAGAATTTCGGGGGCTTTATCTCCTACTTGTAGTGCCATAATGTTTCGTTTATGAGTTATTTCTGAAAATAACAGCCTGGGGCAATGATTGTTCAATATCCGTCAAAAGCAGCTTTTATACACAGCCAGAATTTCTTTGGCATGTTGTTGTGGGTCAAAGCGTTTTACGTACTCCTTTCCTTTTGAAATCATTCGCTGACGCAAGGATTCATCAGATAGAATGCGGTCAAATGCCTCTGCAAGTTCCTTTTCATCATGCGGATCTACGTAAATGGAATCGGGGCCGCCGGCTTCTTCCAGGCAAGATTCAGTAGCCGCAACCACCGGTAATCCGCCATGAATGGCTTCGATAATGGGAATGCCAAAACCTTCATAAAGCGAAGGGTAAACAAATAGTTTTCCTAATTGATAAAATGCAGGTAAATCGGCAAAAGGAACGTTGTGAATCAGCTTCACCCGATCCTGAAGTCCATTTTCAGCGATATATTTTTCCACCAAAGCGGTATAAGCCGTTCTTTTGCCAACAGCAATCAAAGGAATGTCCTGTTTAGTCTGCTTCAATGCTTTTACGGCCAGAAGCAGATTCTTCCGCTCTTCGATGCTGCCGACATAAAGGATAAATTCTTTCGGCAGATTATATTTCTGACGAACATTTTCCAAAACAGATTGCTCAATCGGTTGGGTAAATACCGGATCACATCCCTGATACACCACTTCAATCTTATCAGCGGGAGTTCCGTAAAGTTCAATGATGTCCTGTTTCGTCCGTTCGCTGACGGCAATCACTTT